>JBBECJ010000068.1:0-7090 GCA_040881885.1 Thermomicrobiales bacterium
TGAAACAGGTACGTCCGCACGTAGGTAAAGCCGGCCTGGATAGCGACGACGCCGATGATCAGCAGCGCGCCGTTCAGGATCACCGAGCGGTCGCCGGCGTCGATGCCGTCGTCAATCACATTGCCAATCAGTTGCGGAACCGTCAGTTGCGCGCAGACAGCGATGAACAGGCTGACATACGCGATGACGAGCGTCATGCGGTACGGACGGAGAAATCCGAGTATTCGCCAGATGATACGCACGCAACGCCCCCCTTCCGGGACTGGCCGGTCCCGGAGCATCCGATCAGTATAGCACCACTGGTGGTGACGACCATCCAGGGCCACTACTGGTTGTACGCCGCGTACGAATACGGGTAATTCCACGCAAAACGATTGACGAGAGCCGAGATATGCGGATACAATGTGATCGTACAGGGGGAACACACCGTGCGCCGCGCGAAAGGAGATGGCGTGGAGGCCGAACGCAACGAGTACCAGGAAACGATCGACGAGGCCTTACGTATAGTCTACAGCCACCATCACCGACTGGTCACGAAACTGTTTCCAGACGCTGAACGGCCATTGAATATGGAGGCGCTTCGTTCGGGACCGCTTGGCCGCGACCTGCGCAAGTTGGCGGCGCTGGCACGCGGAGAAATCCGCGAGCAGAAAGATCTCGTTCTCGAGCGGATCGAAACCGTCCTTCAACTGCTCTTCTGGCCGCCGATGGCCGACGACTATACTGTCCCGCGGTCTTTCTGGGAAACACCGCTCGGCCGGTTGATGTCGATGGCCAAGTATCGCGCCTACGAGCCGTCGGAGCTGGTCTCGATCGGAACAGCCGCCCAGAAGCTGGGCGTGACGCGTCCAACGATTTATCGCTGGATGGACGAGCGCCATCTTGGGTACGTCCGCGACGAAATGTCCGGCCGCACGTTCGTTGTTCAACGCGATGTCGAATCGCTGCTGAGCGACTCCCAGGCAAGTGGTTATCCGACTGCCTGAAACGCCACGCTCGACGCGCGAAGCCAACCCTGAATGGGGCGCCTGACGGCGCCCCATCTTTGTGCCTGCCGCAGTCCCAATCATCCTTCGATTCGGCCACGCTCTCCGGCCAGCACCGACTCCCACGCGACTGGCTGCCGGTCGCGACAATAGACTCGGGGCACACGCGCCATCATCCTGGTCGCAACCTCATAATTGTTTGTTCCGGCCATCGTCGCGATGTCATCCAGCGTCATCTCACCGCCCGATCCATCGCCGAAGATTACGACCTCGTCCCCTTCGGCGACATCCTCCGCCACCGAGACCACGATCTGATCCATACAGACGCGTCCGCGGATCGGCGTCAATCGACCGTTGATGACGAACCAGCCGCGATTGGAGAGTCCGCGTGGAAGCCCGTCAGCGTAACCGACAGGTATCGCGGCGATCTGTTCCCGCGCGTCCGCTCGGTAGGACAGCCCATAGGACACGCCGTCGCCGGGCGAGAGGACACCTCGACGGGCGACCCGCGATCGGAGCGACAGCGCGGGCCGAAAACGGCTATCGACTGGCGTCTCTCCCGAGGGTGACAATCCGTATGTCGCGATGCCGCAGCGCACGAGGTTCGTGCCCTCAACGCGACCGGTCAGCACAGCCGCGCTGTTCGCCATGTGCACATATGCTGGGCGCAATCCCCGCAGATCAAGGTCATGGACTACCGACCAGAACCGATCGATCTGCGTGACAGTCGGAGACTCGTCAAGCTCGTCCGCGGACGTAAAGTGCGAGAAGACGCCTTCGACACTCATGCCCGTGTGACCCGCCAGACGCTGGATCTGTTCAACAACTTCGCCAGGATCGAAACCGTATCGATGCATCCCGGTGTCGACTTTGACGTGGACCGTCGCGGAGCCTCCCCTTTCGACGTTCGCAACTACCTCAGCCAGCACCTGCCGGGAACCAACAGCGAGCGTTATGTCGTGTCGCAGCGCCAGAGAAATCTCGTTAACCGCTGGCGGACCGATCACCACGATTGGGCACGCCAGGCCGACGCGCCGGAGGTGGAGCGCCTCCGATATGCGAGCGACACCGAGCATTCCGGCCCCGGCGTCGATGGCGGCTCTCCCGCATTCCACCGCGCCGTGCCCGTACCCATCGGCCTTTACGACCGCCATCAGCGCGACATCGGCGCCGACCATCGATCGCAACACCTGAACGTTGTTTCCGTAGGCGTCAAGGTCGATCACCGCATGTGTCCCTGACTGAACGCGCTTGATAACCTCGCTGAACGTCGCGGTCATCTAGATTTCCGCCAGCATCCGAATGATGTCCGACCGCGACACGATGCCCACGAGGCGGCCAGCGCTGTCGACAACCGGCAACGGATTCAATCGACGCTTGTACATCACACTGGCAGCGTCGCGAACGGTCGATGAAGCAGATATCGTCACGACATCAGACGACATCAGTTGGCCGGCGGTCGTCGCCAGCACATGCCGAAACTCCTCGTCGGACTTGTCCCACGGGAGCCTGAAGACGGCGTCCAGGAAGGTTCCATAGACTGGGGCGTCGACATCCATTTCCTGAGCGACCATGTCACGTTCGGTAACCATTCCGACAACGCGATCCCCGTCAACGACCGGCACGCCAGAAATCCCATGCTCCACCATCAACCGCGCGACATCAAGGACCGGCGTCGACCGTTCCACCGAAACAACCTGGACGCTCATTACGCTCGTCACGGGATCATCAGCCGCCATCACAACTCCTCACGCGTTTCCACAGTATCGTCACTTCACCACATTGGCGCCATGAGCGTCCGCATTGTTACCGGGATCTGCTCTATCACGTCTCGCGCCGCCACACCGAGCAATCCCCTCTCGTGCCGGGCCAGCCTGGCCGCCTGCGAGCCGACAAACAACCCGGCGCAGGCCGCCTCGTTGGGTAGCAATCCCTGCGCCAGAAAGCCGCCAATCATGCCGGCCAGCACGTCGCCGGTTCCGGCCGTCGCCAGTTCGGGAGCCGCTCGTGGCGCGAGCCAAACGCTACCATCCGGAGCGGCCGCAATGCTGTAACCTGCCTTGAGAACAACTGTCGCACCGAATCGCTCGGCAGCGTGCCGGGCGGCCGTGACGGGATCTCCCAGGATCGCAGCAGTCGACGATCCCACCAACCGGCTCAGCTCCCCCGCGTGGGGAGTCATCACGACCCGACTGCCATGAACCGATGCTGGAAGCGATCCCTGCTTTGCGATCCAGTTGAGACAATCGGCGTCAAGCACTAGCGTGGATAGATTGGAGTCACGCGCGCTTGAGGCAATCGCCACGGCGCCGTTCCCGCCAAACACCTGGTCCAGGAACGCGGAAGCGAACGCACTCTGACTAAGACCCGGTCCTACGACGATCGAGTCCAGATGTCCGTTTCGCTGTCGAATCCACTCGGCGGTTTGCTCGGCTGCCAGACTGGCGGATTCGTCAAGCGGGAGGAACACAAGCTCCGGAACCTGAGCGGCGATGACTGGGATGACCGCCGCCGGAGCCGCCACGCATACCAGTCCTGCCCCGGCGCGTGCCGCCGCTTCGGCGGAGAGCCGTGGAGCGCCGTAGTAGGCCGGAGCGCCGCCGATTACGAGCACGGCGCCGGTCTGGTGCTTGTGCGCTGACACACGGCGCCTTGGCAACGAGCGCCGTACGGCGCGTTCGTCGATCAGTCGCGGCCGACGATCCCCTTCCGGGCCGGTGACGCCGATATCGAGGACTTCGAGCTCGCCAGCGTGCGACGCGGCTGGTTCCCTTACAAGCCCCCACTTGGGCAGCCCGAGGCACAACGTAACGTCGGCCTGGAACGCGTCCGGATCGGCGGCTCCGCTGGCAGGATCGATTCCCGACGGCACATCAATCGCGACCAGCGGTGTCCCGTGGTCTATTCGCATGTCGAGAGCACGGCGGAAGGCAGTCGCGACATCGTCCGGGAGCGACGCGCGCCCGCCAACGCCATAGACGCCGTCCAGGATCACGTTGGCGGCGTCGAACGCTTCTACCCCGCCCACTTCGACCTGGCGAATCAGACTATCGGATGCTGGTAAATCACCGAGACCGCTACGCCCCATGAAAACCGCAGCGCACCGCCACCCGCGTTCAATCAGGATGGCCAGCGCGACGAGCGCGTCACCGCCGTTGTTGCCTGGACCGACCAGCGCGACAGCCAACCGCGGCTCGCCTGTTCGGCGCCTGACGTTGCTGTCGATCCAGTCCGCGATCTGTTCCGCCGCCGCTCGCATCAACTCCCGCTCCGGACGGCCGGACGCGATCGCGGCGGCCTCGGCCACTCGCATCTCGTCGGGGGTGACGAGGACGCTCATCAGTACCGGCTCGGCCCTTTCGTTGCGACGACGATCGCGATCGCGTCTCCGCGAGAGTGAGTCAACGAGACTGCGAAGTGCGTGAATCCGAGCAACTCGGCCCGCTGTTTTGCGGTCTCGTGCAGGACCAGGATCGGCCTGCCGCGCTGGTTGGGCAGCACCTCAATGTCGCGCCAGCGAACACCGCGAATCCCGGTCCCCAGCGCCTTCATCGTCGCCTCCTTGGCCGCGAAGCGCGCCGCAAGCTCCTGGACGCGCGTCCCGTAGCGTTCGCGTTCGAGGGGCGTGTAGACGCGGTCGAGAAAACGCTGGCCGTGCTTCGCCAGCACCTGACCGACGCGCTCGATCTCGATGATGTCGATGCCTACCTCGATCGGTCCGGCCGCCTCGGGGTCCCATATCGGGACATACTTAACGCCCGACGCCGACATACGTGAATCCCAGGGCGGCAACGTCGCTTGGGTCATAGATGTTGCGTCCGTCCAGGAGTAGCGGGGTCCGCATCGACTCGGCGACCCGGGCAAGGTCGGCCTGCTTGAACTCGTTCCATGGGGTGATGACGCAGAGCGCGTCGACGCCGTCAGCGGCCTCGTACGGTGTCTGACAGAACGTCGTTGACGGTAGCAGTTGGCGCGCGTTTTCGATCGCCGCCGGGTCATACGCTTTCACCTTCGCGCCACGTTGCTCAATCATGCGAATGATGTCGAGCGCGGGCGATTCACGCATGTCGTCGGTGTTCTGCTTGAACGAGAGTCCCCAGACGCCCACCAGCCGGTCGGTCAAGTCGCCGAGTTGCTCCTGGAGCTTATGGACGAACCGGCGACGCTGATCGGCGTTGATCTCGAGGACTGCGCGCAGCAACTGTGGATGGCAGTCAGCTTCCTGGGCCATGTAGGCCAGCGCCTTGACATCCTTCGGGAAACAGGATCCGCCAAAACCGATGCCCGCTTCGAGAAACAGCGATCCAATCCGTTGGTCGTACCCCATCCCCTTCGCGACGGTCGTGACATCGGCGCCGACCCGTTCACAGATCTGCGCCATCTCATTGATGAACGAGATCTTGGTCGCCAGGAACGAATTCGACGCGTATTTGATCATCTCGGCGGAGCGCCGGTCGGTGATTACAATCGGCGCTTCCAGCACTTCGTACAGCTCGGCGACACGCTCGGCGGCCGCGCGGTCGTCCGATCCGAGGACGACACGATCCGGGTGCAGCACATCGTGGACGGCGGCGCCTTCTCGTAGGAACTCGGGATTGCTCACGACGGCGAATGTCGCGCCCGGCGCGAGGTGCTGCTCAATGATCGAGGCGACCAGATCACCCGAGCCAATCGGCATCGTGCTTTTGTTGACGATGGTCGTATCGCCGCGCAGGTGCTCGCCGATCATCGACGCCGCCTTGCGGACCGCGCGCATGTCAGCCTCGCCGCTGAACGACGATGGTGTGTCAACACAGATGAAGACGAACGCCGAATCCGGAACCGCGTCCGCGTATGAGGCTGTGAACTTGAGCCGGCCCGAGTTCAGGTTTCGCTCCAGCATTTCGGCGAGACCTGGTTCAAAGATCGGGCACTCGCCCGACTGCAACGCCTTCACCTTGTCTTCGTTGATATCGACGCCGAAGACCTCGTTGCCGAGGTCGGCGAAGGCAGTGCAGTACACCAGCCCGACGTAGCCAGTGCCAATAACGCAGATTCGAGCCATGAATCCGAGAATCCTTCCTGTGGCGCGCGTCTTGAACGCCTGAACGCGGTATTCGCACACCTGGCTGTCCGACTACGGTCCCGGCGCGGCGAGTTCACTGGTCGTGAGCGAGATATTGGCTATCCGTGTTTGATAGCTTTCACCCGAAGCGTACACCACGATTGACGTGATTTGCTTCGGCAATGGAGCCAGGTCACGCAGATCGACGATGATCCGTTGCCATTGTCCGCGGGCTATCTTGGTTGCTCGCGCGAGTGGGATATGTCGCTGGCTGTCATCCAGGATGTAGTATCCGTATGACCACTCCTGCTCTTGATCATCGACATCAACGTAGTTGATTTGCAACGTCAGCGGGAACTCATTAAATTCGTCGCCCCCGCCGGCTGGGCGCTGCGACACAATCTGTGTCTCGAAGCTCAGCAGCAGTGACGAGTGGACCCGAAGCGTCTTCCCAATCCGTTGCCGGATGCCGATCTGCGCGGCGTCCCCGACGGCTCCGGACCGCGCCAGTTCAACGACAACCTCGTTGCCGAGCGTCGTTTCATCCTGAGCCAGGTCAACGATCGCCCCGCTCGAATCACCCGCGTGACGCTGGCTTACCTGCTCGAACTCGACCCAGCCTGACAAGCCGTGCGAGAAATCGCCGTTGACCACCAGTTCACGGACAGCGGTCGTCACTTCAGCGAGTGACCCGTTGGCGTCGATCAATGTCTGCTCGTTTGCTTCGAGGCGCGTCGACTGATCGGCAATGTGTATCGTCGCCGCGCCATGCAATACAGCCGCGCGAACGACCTGAGCGTCACGATCTGTCTCGCCTGACTCGTCGAGCACCTCGACCAGGTACGATCCGGCGTCTGCGCGACCTGACTCATCGGACATCGTCACGCGAACGTCGCCGATTCGGGTCGTGATCTCGCTGAAGCCATAATCGCCGCGCGGCTCCATGCCAATGTAGATGGCGCCGCGCTCTGGCTCCAGGACGATCAGCTTTGTACGGCGGAGAAACCGGGACGAACGCATTTTCGCGACGCGAACGATTGTGTCCTCGGCAACCTCAACC
>JBBECJ010000069.1:0-1250 GCA_040881885.1 Thermomicrobiales bacterium
GGGGAGGGGTTTCGCCGTCAATCCCCCGTCGAACCAGCCGGGGATTGGGCGGGGCTGAACCGTTCGCTGCGTTCGGGAGTGGACGCGGCCAGCCGGGCGCTCTCGGGGCGCGGCAGGACGTGGATGCAGAGGTAGGCCAGCGTCCCGAAGAAGAGCGAGACGATCGTACCGTGCGAGAGGGTCGCGAAGACGTCCATCCGGGTCCAGACGACGGCCGCGCCGCCGACCGACTGGGCGATAACGAGCGCCAGCGCGAGGATGCTGCCCCAGAACAGGTCGGGGCGGCTCGCGCGCATGCGGACCGTCTGCCAGAGCAGCGCGGCCATCCCGAGCACCAGCACGAAGGCGGCGATCCGATGCGTGAAGACGATCCCGACCGGGCCGGAGAAGCCGGGGAAGACGCTGCCGTTACAGAGCGGCCAGTCGGTGCAGGCCAGGCTCGATTCGGTGTGGCGCGTGTAGGCGCCGAGGTAGACGACGAGGTAGGTGTAGGCGGCCAGCCCCCAGACGGTCCAGATCAGCCAGCGCGGGACAGGCCGGTCGCGCAGCCTGTCACGCCCATTCTGCTCGTAGGCGAGGACGGCCGTCAGCAACGTGCTGGCGAAGGCGATCAGCGAGACGCCGAAGTGCAGCGCGCGAATCTCGTCTGACTGCGGCCACATGACCGAGGCCGCGCCCAGGCCGGCC
Organism: Thermomicrobiales bacterium; assembly: GCA_040881885.1. Lineage (GTDB taxonomy): Bacteria > Chloroflexota > Chloroflexia > Thermomicrobiales > CFX8 > JBBECJ01. The sequence goes on from JBBECJ010000069.1 coordinate 688, forward strand.
TGGAGGAACAGGAAGAAGAGCATGAACGGGACGTAGATGCGAAACTCCAGCCGTCGCCGCCAGAGCCAGAGGACGCCGATCGAAGCGGCGATGATCAGCGCGCTCTCGACGCTGACGACCAGCCGGTGTGAATACTCGATCGCCGTCGCGATGGTGTACTGCGGGATAAACTTGCCGTGGCAGAGCGGCCACGAGTTGCCGCAGCCGTCGGCCGAGCCGGTGTTGGTGACGAGCGTTCCCTGGATCAGGACCAGGAACATCCCAGCCGCCGCCGCGACCGTCAGGCGCTTGACGAGCGTTTCCTTCATTGGGCCAGTCCCGCACGCGCGCCGCGCCTGTCCAGGCTCCCGGCGCCGAGTAGCATATGTGGCGACGCGTCCCCTGCCATCGCTCGCACGTCGCTAAGGATACGACGCCGCTCGCTGCCAGGGCGAGGAACCAGCGCCAGCAGGTGGGATTGAGGGACGCGAAGTGGCGCTTGTGAGCGGGCCAGGCTGCTTCATAATGAAGATCACGATCCCGCACGTGTCGACCAGCTTCCCCTGGCGTCGGGATGACATGGG
>JBBECJ010000070.1:0-7058 GCA_040881885.1 Thermomicrobiales bacterium
GGCCAGGCCCCAAACCACCTCATCGGTAAGTTGCATCGCCACCAAGGGCATCAGCAATATGAACGCTGCCACGAGCGTAAGGCTGACGGCGGATCGGTAGGCGGTAACGTTTTACTTCATTGCGTCCTCCAGGGTTGAGAGATCGGGTTTCCAACGATCCGGGCGTATCATGTCCGTAGCACGAGGTGCGTTCGATGATCAGGCGAAGGGCGCCGCCGCTGTCCACATGGCAGTCGCCGATGCGGCCGGCAATGGGTTCTCAGTTGAATCCGAACAGCGGCGGAAAGGCGATCACGACGATGGCCGCCCATCCGGCATAGACCGGCAGGTAATCCGTCTGCCACCGCTCGAGGCGCGTGAACGATCCGCGCCCGCGCAGAAAGCGGATGTAGAGCACGGCGGACCACGCCAGATTGACCAGCAGCAGCACGTTCACACCCAGCCCGGCCACGCGATTCGGGCTGAAGCCGAACTCGGTGATGCGCGCGGCAATCGCCCAGAGCGCGACCGCGTTGGCCAACAGCGCGCTGACCACCAGCACGACCTGCATCACATCGAAAATGTCGGGGGACGCCAGTGGGTCGCGGGCGGAGACGGAATACAACAGCAGGGCGAGAACCAGCACCAGCAGCAGGTCGAAAGCGATCAGCACGTCCCGCTCGATGTCGACGCCACGCCCGGTCCACAGCATCGTCCCGAGAAATGTGACCAGCATTGCGGCGAAAAGCGGTGTGAAGAGGCGCGTCAGGACGGGCGCCATGTTCTCGATCACACTCTGCTTGGCCTCCACCAGCCAGGAGGCGACCAAAACGGCCCCAACCGCTCCGCACGGCAGCAACCACGACTCGAAGAAGGGCTCGATGTCGGTCCCGATCGACTCGAACGTTATCGCCATGAACCCTGTCAGGACGCCGCCGCCGAGGGCGATCAGCACGTAGTAGATGAAGAGTTCTCCCGAGAAGCGAATGAAGTCCATCCGGCCGCCGACCTGGCCCCAGCGGCCGCCAGCGTAGGCGATCCCCACCACCAGCCAGAGCGCGATCGGCAGGTGCAGCGCCGTCAACACCTCGGTCGAGCCGCCCGAGTCGAAGGGATAGACGTTGGCGAAAACAGCCGCCGCGACAAACGCCAGGGCCAGCCAGCGCAGCGTGCCGTCTCCGTACGTGTCGAGCTGCCGTTTCCAGACGAAATAGCCGGCCAGGAGGGGCAGCACGAAGAGACTCAGGTTGCGGGCGTAGAACTCGGCGTCCGGGTCCAGTTGCAGCCCGAAGAGGGCCGGCAGCTTGATGAGCACGGCCGCTATGACTGCGAGACAGAGGGCGGCGATGGCATCCATTCGGACCCGCGCTCGTGCGTCCCCTGAATCCGAAGGGGCGACAACAAGCTGCTTCCAGAGGCGCTCCGAATGCTCGAGCGCGAACTCCCGCGAGAGGGCGTCGAGGTCGCCCATGCGCTTGACCGCCACCAGAAACGCTTCATCGGTGGCGAGCCCCGCGTCGACCAGGACCGCGACCTGCTCGCGCAGATGGTCTTCCAGCTCGGCGACGTCGACGGAGTGGATCGCCTGCCGGCGGTGCAGGTAGGTCCGCCATTGACCGATCTGGTCTTCGAGCGACATTGTGTGACCTGGAGCAAACATCGTCAGACTGCTTGTGGCATGGGCGCGGTTGAGGCCGGGCAACTGGCCGGAATGGGAAGCGAGAGCGCCTGCCAGATGCCCCGTAGCGTCGCGTCCACCGCCAGCCACTGCCTGCGTTCCTCCGCGAGCTGAGCCCGGCCTTGGGACGTGATCTGGTAGTACTTGCGACGACGGCCGCTCTGCGCAACTTCCCAGCGCGCCTCGATGTGGCCGAGCCGCTCGAGCCGGTGCAGCACCGGGTAGAGCATCCCGTCCGTCCACTCCATCCGCCCGCCGGACACCTCCCGAACGCGTTGGAGGATCGCGTAGCCGTAGCTGTCCTCTTCGGCCAGGATCGCCAGGACGATCGGAGTCGAGGACGCGGCAATCAGATCCTTGTTGATCTCCATGATTCCACCCGTCACGCGGCGCGAATGAACTCGCTCGATCCTACATAGCAGCATTATACATTGCAGTGCGATGTATCTTCAACGCGCCAGCGTATGGTGCGCTGAGCCGACTCGCAGGCAGCAGCACACCCTGAGCAACGCCGAGCATCTTCAGCGGAAAGTGACCAGACGGTGCGATACTGGCTGGCATGGACCACCTCAATCGCCCTCCACAGCCAGTGCCAGGCAGGAGAACACGAGAAGGAAGGCGCAACGGTCATGGCCATCACCTACGTCTTCGCCGGTATGCCCACGGCAAACTACGCCGCAGCGCTTCCCTGGTTCGAGCGCCTCTTCGGACGTCCTCCGGACTTGCTCCCGCAGGACGAGGAAGCCGCCTGGGAGCTCACCGGCACGCTGGAGTTCTGCCCCACGACGAACGGGACGCAGGCGCGCTGGAGGTGGAATGTCACGCCACGAGGCGCGCTCAAGCTCCTGACTCCGCTCATTTCCCGCGGCGGGCAACGCACGGAGGAGCGTGTCTGGACCGGGCTGAAGGCCTACCTGGAAGCGCCGTACGATCAGCGTTCCTGAGCGGCGGGATCGCTGAGGCAGTTCGCTCACTTACACGTCGGAGGTGCAAGATGATGGAACACGAAGAGCGACCAGCGAAGGTCGCGATCGACCTGGACAAGCACCGCTGGCATCCATCACCGCTTGTCGGTCAGATCGTGCTGCTCTCTACCGTCGACGCGGCTGGTCAGCCGAACATCGCCCCCAAGAGCTGGGTGACGATGGTCGCCTTCACCGGCCCGGTCCTCGCCTTCGGCTGCAATACCGCTCACACGACCTATCTCAACGCCATCGCGACCGGTGCGTTCGTCGTGAATATCCCTGGCGAGGATCTCGTCGAGCGGATTTGGGCGATGCCCGCCAGCCATCGTGCCGACCGGATCGCGCGCTCCGGGCTGACGCTGGCGCCGTCGCGCGTCGTGCCACCACCGCTCATCGTTGAGTGCCGGGCCCACTTGGAATGTCGCACCGATGCTGTCCAACAGTATGGTGACGAGGTGTTGATCTTCGGCCAGGTCGTCGCCGCTTCGATGAACGCATCCTGTCTGGACGGCTCGCCCGGCGAACAGTATGCGTCGCTCGATCCCATCGTGTTTCTAGAAAACGGCGTCTACGGCACGATCGGCGCGGCGTCTACACGCCGAGAGGTGCGCGAGCGTTCGTGAGCGTCCCGCGGTTCACGATGTGCCCTCGAGCAGGCGTAGAAGGTCAAGGGCCAATTGATGGGATGCCATGGCAAGAGCAGCCAGGCGACGGCAAACAGCAGTCGGCCACGAGGCGCCTCGACTATCGCTGGGTAGACAGACCACACTGCGGCTGCCGCGCCTGATGTCATGCCGCCAGCACTGTTGCTACGACGCTGTCGCGGCTCCTGGATACGCTGGAGGGAGATTGGTCACTGGTTGGTCGGCGTACTGTGGCCGGTGCTCGAACCGAAAGGAGCACGCGATGAGCGCCACTCGACTTGCAGGCACCGCCCCAACCGCCAGGTCTCATCTCCAGCTCGCGGCCTGGAAAGCTGAAGCGCTCTGGGTCATCGGCTTTGGCGTGCTGGGCGTTGCGTTGACCGGCCTGCTCAGCACAGTGTTCGAACTAAGATTTCAGGGAGCACGGCAGGTCCAAAACCGAACTCCCGGCTCTGCCTCACTCGATCGGCGTGTCCGTCCGATTGCCCCACTCGGCCCACGAGGCGTCGTACAGACGCACATTCGGATAGCCAAGCAGGTGGGTCAGCACGAACCAGGTGTGGCCAGAGCGTGCGCCGACCGTGCAGTACGGCATGATCTCCCGTTCACCAGTGATGCCAGCCGCCGCATACGCCGCGCGCAGGTCTTCCGGTGACTTGAATGTGCCATCAGCGTTCACTGCTGTCTCCCACGGCACGTACACGGCGCCAGGGATGTGACCGGCGCGTTGTCCGTCGCTGGGTGGACCGCTCGGCCGGAACAACTCGCCGTCGTACTCCGCACGCAGCCGCACGTCGAGGATGAGTGCCTTCCCAGACTCGACCGCGTCGATGACATCCGCGCGTCGTGCGCGGCGAGACCTATCGAGTGCGTCGAGTGAGTAGGTCGTTGGCGTGATGGCCGATGCCTCGGCCGTCGTCGGACGGCCCTCGTCGAGCCACATCTGCCGCCCGCCGTCCAGCAGGCGCACGTCGCGATGTCCGGCCGCCTGCAGCAGCCAGAAGGCAAGTGCCGCACCCCAGTTGGCGGCATCGCCGTACAGCACGATCGTCGTGTCGGGCTGGATACCGGAGCGACTGAGGAGCTGCGCGACCGCCACCGGATCGTCCTTTACCCGCTCCTGATCATCGAGCAGATCGCCCCACAGGTTCCAGAGGACCGCGCCGGGGATGACACCATCACCATAGCCGGCGGCGTCGAGGCTGACCTCGACGATGCGCACCGTTTCGTCGCCGAGCCGGTCAGCGACCCAGGCGGTCGTCACCAGCGCGCTGGGGTTGGCATACCCGACCACCAGCGTTTCTCCCTTCGGTGCCCGCTATCCCTGAAACGGCTCGGTTGGTCGACCGGCACTCGTCCAGCCATCGGTACCACCGTCGATGATCGACACGTTGGTATAGCCGAGATCCTTGAGCTCTTTGGCGGCGATCGAGGCCATGGCCCCGATCTGGCAGGTCGTCAGGATCGGACGATCCTTGTCGGCGAAGACCGGATCGCGCCACGCTTCTGGCAGCGAGTGATCCGCCTTGAAGAGCAGCGTCCCGAGCGAGACGTGATGCCCGCCAGGGATGATGCCGGAGGCGCGAATATCAGCCGCGTCCCGGACATCGATGACGACCGCGTTCGGCTCCTCACGGAGCCGGCGCTCGGCGTCCGCAACGCTGATCACCGGTACCTCGGCCTGGGCGTCCTCGACCCGTTGCATGAAGGTTCGTGGCATGGTTGGGTCCCTTCGCTCACCAACGCCGACGCGGATCTCACCCCGGCGAGTGGGCGCGTCGGTCATCGTCACGGCTGTACGATGCACTGACTATCCGGCATCTGCCGGGTACTGTCAAGCCCGACCGCAACAGATGACATCGCCGCAGCCATCATGGCGAGTGTCGTCATGCAGAGGAGCGTCGCCCGCGCAGACTGGCCAGGCTCCAGCCGTTGGAGATGGCGTCGCAATAGCCGACCAGCATCTTGCAAAAGCCGGACTCACCTGAGCAGCTTCCATAGTATGCTGCCGCGGCTCGGCGTCCCGCCCGCGTACCCATCCCTGCGGAGCTGCGACCATGCTTGGCCCTGCCAAATGCCGCCTCGTCCACGATCCAGTCACCGTCTCACTCGATGACCTGGCGCCACCGAACCACTTCTACCGCCACCTCGATGCGTGCCTTGACCTGTCGTTCATCCGCGATTGGGCCGCTGACGCGTATCCCAGCATCGGTCGGCCCTCGGTCGATCCCGTCGTGGTGTGCAAGCTCTATCTCGTCATGGTCTTCGAAGGCATTCGCTCGGAACGGCAGCTCCTCATGCTCGCGGCGGATCGGTTGAGCGTCCGCTGGTACCTCGGCTATGACCTCGATGAGCCCTTGCCAGACGCAGCCACGCTCACCCGGTTGCGCCAGCGGCTTGGGCTGCCGTTCTTCCGTCGCTTCTTCAAACATGTCGTGGATCTCTGTGTCGATGCCGGCCTCGTCTGGGGGCAGGAGCTCATCGCCGATGCGACTCGCGTCCCGGCCGATGCGGCGATGGACTCGCTCGTGCCGCGGCTGCGGCTCGTGGTGCATGACGAGCTAGTCGCCCTGTTTGCTGGTGACGAGCCACCGGCTGTGGCGACCGACAATGCAATCGAGCCGTCGACGCGCTGGAACGTGGTGGAGGCATGCCGGCTTGATCCGCAGCGACCGGCCACCGGCAGCGACGAGCGCATCTCCAGTCGCACGATCAGCCGGACCGATCCCGACGCCACGCCAATGTCCATGCGAGATGGCCGCAGCGTACTCGGGTATCAGGATCACTATCTCATCGATGGTGGACGAGCCCGCATCATCCTGCATGCATTCGTGACACCAGGCGATGTCTCTGAGAGTCAGGTGCTTATCGACCACGTGCGCCGCACGCTGTTTCGCCGCAAGCTCCGTCCCCAACGGCTCAACGCGGACGCCACGTAAGGGACAGGTCCGAATATCCGTGCCATTGAGGAGTTGGGCATCCGCGCGTTCGTGCCGTTGTATGACAGCGAGACCGCCACAGCCGTCTATCACCATACCCGGTTCACCTATGATGCCGAGCGTGATGTCATGGTCTGTCCGCAGGGGGCCGTCCTGACGTTCCGGCATCGGGACGATGCCGCCGAGCGCTGGCTGTACCGGGCGAACGCCTCGGTCTGCAATGCCTGCGCGTTCAAGGCGGCCTGCACGTCAAGCAGCCAGGGACGACTCGTCGGGCGCTCATTCCACGCGGAGTATCTGGAGCGGGTACGCGCCGACACCGACACACCCGCCTACCACAAAGCCATGCGCAAACGCAGTGTCTGGATCGAGCCGCTCTTCGCGGAAGCCAAGGACTGGCATGGACGACGGTGGTTCCGCTTGCGCGGTCTGGAGAACGTCAACATCGAGGCGCTGCTGGTCGCGAGTGGCCAGAACTTGAAACGCTGGCTGGCAGCAACCGGCTGCGGACGGCGCTGGGGTCCGGAGGGCGCCCGCACGGCTCCCAACAGCCTGCGGGGCGGTCTCGGGCTGACCGCTCACGTCTTCAGTTGACTCGGTCGTCATGCGTCCGACACACAGACAGGCGAGGATAGGGGATCGACTTTTGCAAGATGCTGCGACGTTTGCGAGACAGCCTGAGGCAATCGGCACTCACTCTAACTCCTCCCTGCTCGGTCGTAGCGTTCTAGGAGCGCGCGGACAGGCTATGATGGCATCCGACACGATTGAGTGTTCGATGCCGCCTGCTGCATGGCCGAGGTCGGCGGAAGGTGACGGCGACATGCGATGGATCGGTCCCGGAACCCGGCCA
>JBBECJ010000071.1:0-6338 GCA_040881885.1 Thermomicrobiales bacterium
CACGCCGTGAGGCGTCCTCTTGATGCAGGGGCATGCGCCGAGGACCGCCAACGTCTGCGCCCGTGTGGTCACCGTCGTGTCATGACGAGGACGCCTCACGGCGTGGGCCGGCACGGAGGCACGGCCCCTACGTGGACTCGTTGCGTTCTATTCAAGCGCATCCCGTATGCTTGGCGGCGGCCAACCGGTGGGTGGTGAGCGGGACGGGGCGAGCGGGAGCAGATGCGGTCGTACTGGCAGCGGATCGTGGCCTGTGGCCGCGATATTCACCTGTTCCTCGTCTATGCGCTGATCTCCTACCTCGGCATCGGCGTCTTCGCGTTGATGTTCAATCTCTACCTGGTCGAGCTTGGCTACGACGAGGGGTTCATCGGCGCGTTCAACGCGGTCTACACGCTGTCGATGGGCATCACCTGCCTGGGGATCGGCTTTCTGATCAACCGCTTCGGCAACTGGGCCTGCATCATGGTCGGGACGGTCGAGTTCACGGCCTCAATGCTGGCGATGTGCTTCGCGACCGACGGCTGGCTGCTGCTGACGCTGGCGGCATTCAACGGCGTCGGCAGCGCCTTCATCCTGACCAACCAGATGCCGTTCGTGATCGAGTGGACGCCGCGACCGCACACGGCGACGATCGCCGCGCTCTCGTCGGCGCTCAACTCGGCGTCGGTCATGCTCGGCAGCCTGATTGGTGGCGTTTTGCCGGGGCTGATCGCGCTCGCTAGCAGCGCCGATGCGGAGAGCGTCAGCGCCTATCGCTGGACGCTGGCGCTCGGCGCGGCGCTGACCGGCCTGAGCCTGCTGCCGATGCTGGCGATGGGCGCGGTCCGGCGAGAACGGCACCACCATGACTTCCGCGTCGCCCACGCCCAGTTGCCGAACCACCGCGTCCGCCGTCAGGCCCGGCGCGACATCATCGCGCTGACGCTGCTGGGGCTGTTCCTGGCCTTCGGAGTTGGGGCGATCGAGCCGTTCTACAACGTGCTGCTGGAGGACATGGGGACGCCGACCAGCACGATCGGGCTGATCTTCGCGCTGTCAGGTCTGGTGACAACCGGCGTCTCGCTGGCCGGTCCTGCCCTGGCGCGACGGATCGGGCTGGTCGCCGCGCAGGTCTGGACCCGGCTCTACCATGTCCCGATCCACCTGGCGCTGCTTGTCTTTCCGAACCCGACTGTCGTTTCGTTGGCGTACGCGTCACGGCGCATCTCCGGCTCGATGGCCTGGCCGTTGGAGTCGGCGCACGTCGGCGGGCTGCTGCCGCCCTCGGCGCGGGCGCACGCGTTCGGGATGCGCTCGGCGTTCTGGAACATCGGCTTTGCGATTGCCGCCTTCATCTCCGGCCAGGTCATCGCCCGAACCGGCAGCTACACGCCCGCCTACATCTCGGTCGGCGTCTTCTGTGTGCTGTCGGTTGTCGTCTACGTCGTCGCCTACGGCGGGCGGCTGCCGTCCGACGAACCCGCCGATCCGAGGCCGGCGACCGTCTCCGAAGTGCTGCCTCGTTCGGAATCTTCCGCAACGTCGAACTGACCCGAGCGAATCGCAACTGGTTGTTCGATCAACTGGGCAGGGTTAGACTGAGGCCGACAAGGGAGCGTTTTGGATGAACAGGCACGTTGTCGCACGTCTGCGTGAGTTTCCTCCCGGTTCACGCCGCATCGTTGACGTTGCCGGCCGCTCGATCGGTGTGTTCAACATCAAAGGCGAGTTCGTTGCCCTGCGCAGCAGTTGCCCACATCAGGGCGCGCCCCTCTGCCTCGGGATCGTGCTTGGCCGGACTGTCTCGACCAAACCATTCGAGGTGACCTACGTTGACGATCAGCAGGTCATCAAGTGTCCCTGGCACGGCTGGGAGTTCGATATCCGGACCGGCAGATCGGTATTCAATCCACACCGCGTGCGCGTGCGCAGCTATGACGTAACGATCGAGCCGGATGACACGCTTGAGGCCGATGACCCATCGGTCGAGACCTTCAACGTGACCGTCGAGGACGGTCTGGTTGTGCTGCACGTCTAACAGCGCGTGAGATGGGAGAGCCGGATGACGATTCACGACCGCGAGCCGATCATCGATTGCGACCTGCATCAAACAACACGCAGCCCCAAAGATCTCTATCCGTATTTACCGCGCGCCTACCAGGAACGTATCGATCTGTTCGGAACGGGACTTTCGCAGCGCGTCGGCTACCCGAATGGCGGCGATCGCGGAAGCCGGGCCGACGCATGGCCTGAGGACGGCGGCCCGGCCGGCTCCAACCTTGACCTCATGCGCCAGCAGCACCTCGATCGCTATAACGTCGAGTACGGGCTCCTGCTTGGCCAGGAATACCGGCCAGTGTCGACCCTCCCTGACACCGATTACGCCAACGCGCTGGCGCGCGCTTACAACGACTGGATGATCGAGCACTGGATCGAACAAGACGAACGCCTGAAGGGCGCGGCGATCATCGCGACACAGGAACCCAGGCTTGCGGCGCAGGAGATTCGCCGGATCGGCTCCCACGACGGCATCATTGGCGTGCTCGTCGCGAACGGCGCACGCTACCCATATGGCCAACGCTTCTACGATCCAATCTTCGAAGCGTGTGTCGAACTCGACCTGCCTTTCGTGCTGCACACCGGCAGCGAGGGCGCCGGGATGAACGGCCAGCCAACGCCGGTTGGGTACCCTTCCTACTACATCGAACTGAGGCAGGGCCGCGCGCTGGCATACCAGAGCCACCTCGCCAGCATGGTGTTCGAAGGGCTGTTCGAGCGCTACCCAACGCTGAAGGTCGTCTTCGTCGAGGGTGGGTTCACCTGGCTACCTACCTACCTGTGGCGCCTCGATTCCGACTGGAAAGCGCTCGGACGCGAGACACCGTGGGTGAAGCGCCCACCAAGCGAGTATGTCTACGAACACTGTCGCTTCACGACGCAACCGATGGAGTCGCCCGACAACAAGCAAGACCTCCTCAAGGTGCTCGAATGGGGCCGCGCCGAACAGACACTGCTGTTCGCTTCGGACTACCCGCACTTCGACTTCGATTCGCCAGAAACCTCGCTCCCGCCACTGCCGGACACGATGCGGCGGAGAGTGTACAGCGAAACCGCGCGCGAACTCTTCAAGCTGACGGCGCGCGATCGCGTTGTAGAATCAGCTGCGGACTGATCGTTGAACACCACCCTTCGCCACAAGGAACGGGACCTGAGCCAGATCGATGCATGCAGCAACCATGTCGCCCGAACTGCTTGAATCCCTTGCTCGTCTGACCGGCGTTATCCGCGAACGCCGGCCACTGGTGGCGTTCACTGGCGCGGGCATCTCGACCGAATCGGGCATACCCGATTACCGTGGGCCGAACGGTCTCTGGACGACCGGCAGCGCCAAGCCGGTGACATATGAGGACTTCATGTCGAGCGAGGAGGCCCAGCTGGCCTGGTGGCACGCGCTGCCGGGCCGTTACACCCAGAATCGCGGCACGACCTACAACGCCGGCCATGCCGCGCTGGTCGCGCTCGAACGGGCCGGTTTGCTGGCCGCGACCGTGACGCAGAACATCGACGGTCTCCACATCGAGGCCGGGTCCGACCCGGAGCGGGTCATCGAGCTGCACGGCAACACGCGCACGATCCGCTGCACGAACTGTGGCCGAATCTACCCGATCGCGGACTTCATCGAGAGCGCCGCCAGCCTGTCGGCGCCGCCGGCCTGCCCGAACTGCGGCGGCATCCTGAAGTCCGGCACGGTCGCTTTCGGCCAGCCGATGCCGCAACGGGAGCTGCAGACGGCCCTCGCGATGGCGCAAACAACCGGCGTCATGCTGGTGGTCGGATCGACGCTGCTGGTCAACCCGGCCTCGCATGTCCCAGCCGTCGCGAAAGCGTCCGGCGCCTTCCTGGCGATCGTCAACATCGGCGAAACGACGCTCGACAGCGACGCCGACCTGCGGATCGAAGCGCCGGCTGGGCCGGCGTTGACCTATCTCGCGAGTGAGCTGCTGGCTGCGGATTGACCGCAACCGTCGCTCCTACGCGGATCAGGAAGGCGTAGTCGTTGGCAGAGGCGGAGCTGGTCATCCTCGGTTCGGCGCAGGACGGCGGGTTACCGCACGCGGGGTGTCTCTGCGCGAACTGCCGGGCGGCGCGGAAGGACTGGACGCGGCGGCGGCTGCCGGCCAGCGCCGGGATTGTTTCCGGAGAACATCTCGCGTTGATCGACGCGACCAACGCGTTCGAGGAGCAGTATCACCAGCTCTGGGAACGGTCTGCGCGCAGCCACGGATTCGAGGACGACCGCTACGGCGCGCCTGAGATCGTCGTCCTGACCCACGCGCACACAGGCCATTATGCCGGCATCTGGCAACTCGACCGCTCGGTCCTCGCCGCGCGTGGGACGCGTGTGCTCTCGCCGCCACGGATGCACGCGTTCCTTGCGGCGCAGGAGCCGTGGGCGGGGATGGTTCGCGAGGGGTTCATCGTCCTTGAGCCACTGCCGCTCGACGAGCCGTTCGAGGTGATGCCGGGCATGAGGCTGACTGCCGTCGAAGTCCCGCACCGCGCCGAGTGGGATACCGACACCGTCGCGCTGATCGTCAGCGGCCCGAGCGGGTCGGCGCTCTACCTGCCCGACATTGACCGCTGGGACGAGTGGGATCGCAAGATCGCCGAGGTCGTCGCCGGTGTCGATGCCGCCTTCATCGATGGCTGCTTCTGGGCCGCGCCAACCAGCCGCAACGTCCCGCACCCGCCGGTGGTCGAGACGCTCGAACTCCTCCAGCCGCTGGTTGACAGCGACAAGCGGGTCGCGTTCACCCACCTCAACCACTCAAACCCGCTCTGCGACCCGACCAGCATCGAGCACCAACAGGTGCTCCAACGCGGATTTCACGTCGCGCGGGAGGGGGATGTAGTCGGGTTGTAACAGCCCTCACCCCAGCCCCCCACCCAGAGGGTACCCGGCCCAATCCAGGGTGGCGGGCGGGGGTGAGGGCCGTCCGACTACCCCAGGTGCTTCGCCACCCGTTCGCGCCACTCGGCCTGCGCTTCGGCGACCATGGCCGGATCTTCGAGGTATTCGAGGCCGGTCAGTGCGACCGCCTTGCCGGCCGTGAACATGTTCTCGTAGGCGGATTCGGTGCCGGCGGCCTCGTCGACGATCTTCGAGTGCCAGGGAACCGGGCCATCGGTGATCGGGAAGCCGGCGCAGGCGGTCGGCGCGAGATAGGAGACGTTGCCGACATCGGTCGAGCCTCGGCCTGGCGACGGCTCGGCGTCCGGAAGCTCGATGCCGAGATCGTCCATCCAGTGCTTGATCCGGCGCTGCATGGCGTAGTTCGGGACCAGTTCGGCGTAGGGAGGGTGCGGCAGCGTGAACTCGACGGTCGCGCCGGTCATTGAGGCGGCGCCGTCGGCGATCGCGCGCACCTTTTCGACCAACTCCGCGGTTGTCTCGCGGTTCTCGGCGCGCAGGAACCAGCGGCCACGCGCGTAGTCGGGGATGACGTTCGGAGCGACGCCGCCGTGGGTGACGATGCCGTGCATCCTGACGCTGGTTTTGACGTGCTGGCGCAGGCCGTCGATACCGCCGAAGACGAACAGCAGCGCGTTGAGAGCGTTGACGCCGTTCTCCGGGTCGGCGGCGGCGTGCGCAGTCTGGCCGTGGAACTCGATGACGACTTCCTGCCAGGATAGCGACAGCCCGGAGCCTTCAGTGACCGGGTTCGTCGTCCGGCCACCGGCGCCGGGATGCGTCGTCAGGGCGATGTCGAGCCCGTCGAAGACGCCGGCGTTGGCCATGTAGACCTTGCCGCCGATGGCTTCCTCGGCCGGGCAGCCGTAGACGATGACGGTTCCGGGCAGGTCATCGAGCGCCGCCGCCAGGCCGATGCCGGCGACCGCGTTCGAGCCGGCGATCAGGTTGTGGCCGCAGCCGTGGTCAACGCCCGGCAGCGCGTCGTACTCGGCCAGAAAGCCGATCACCGGCGATCCCGAGCCGCGCTTGGCGACGAAAGCGGTCTTGACGCCGCCGGCGCCGCGCTCGACATCGAAACCGAACTCCTCCATCAGGTCGGCCAGCGCCGCCGAGGATTTCTCCTCGGTCATCGCGACCTCCGGGTTGGCATGAATGAACTCGCTCGTCTTGCGGGTCGCCGTCCGCGCCGACTCGATCGCGCGCAGGACGCGTTCCTGCCGCTCGGACAGGCTGGCAGTCGTGCTCACTCGTGTTCCTCCTCATATCCGGGACCGATCAGATGCGCGCCAGAATAGCAGAGCGTTGGCGGGCTGTCGTTCCAGAGGTTCCAGAACGAAGCGAACAAGAGATGCGATGTGGCGGCGTGTCGTGCTATGGAGTT
>JBBECJ010000071.1:6348-7003 GCA_040881885.1 Thermomicrobiales bacterium
CTGTGAATTATTGAAAGCTGGAGGGCGGCTGTGGACGCGCTGGATATCTGTTACCTGCCCGCGCTGGAGCTACGCGATCGGTTCAGGAGCCGTGAACTCTCACCACTTGAGGTGACAGGGCTGGTCCTGGAACGGATCGGCGCGCTCAACCCGTCGCTGAACGCGTTTTTGACCGTCACCGTCGAACGCGCGCTTGAAGACGCCAGGGTCGCCGAGCGCGCCTACGGCGGCGAGGGCGCGCCGGGTCCGTTGTGCGGCATCCCCATTTCGATCAAGGATCTGACGCCGACGGCCGGCATCCGGACGACGATGGGGTCGCTGCTGTTCGAGGACTGGATACCGGACGAGGACGGGCCGTTCGTCGAGCGCGTCAACGCGGCCGGAGCCGTCATGCTTGGCAAGACGAACACGCCGGAGTTCGGCTGGAAGGGCGATTCCGGGAACCGCCTGATCGGTCCGACCCACAATCCGTGGAAGCACGGCCAGACGGCCGGTGGATCGAGCGGCGGCGCGGCGGCGGCGGTCGCGGCCGGGCTTGGCCCGCTGGCGCAGGGCAGCGATGGGGCAGGCTCGATCCGCATTCCGGCCGGATTCTGCGGCATCTTCGGCCTGAAGCCGTCACTCGGGCTGGTCGCCTACTATCCGCCAAGCACGG
>JBBECJ010000072.1:0-6994 GCA_040881885.1 Thermomicrobiales bacterium
CGGTCTGGATGTCGTGCCAGACGGCGCCCTGGCTTGAGGTGACGACGCCGATGACGGACGGCATCAGCGGCAGCGGACGCTTGCGCTCCTCGGCGAACAGTCCGTCCGCTTCGAGCCGGCGCTTCGTCTCCTCGAACTGAAGCTGGAGGATGCCGATGCCCTCGGGCGCGACGTTGTCGACCATCAACTGATACTGACCGCGAGCCTCGTAGATCGCGACGCGGCCGTGCGCCAGGACGGCGTCGCCGTTGCGCGGGATCGCAAGGATGCCGTGCTGGTTGCCGCGAAAGAGGACGCAGTTTACCTGGACATCGTCGCTGGTCATGCAAAAATACATATGCCCGGCCGCCGAACGAGAGAAGTTGCTGACCTCGCCGCGAATCCAGACATCGCTGAGAATCGGGTCGTACTCGACCAGTTCGCGGATGTAGCTGGTGATCTCGGCAACCGAGAGTACGCGCACGTGTCAGCCCTGGCCGGCCGCGCTGGGGGCGAGGCGGATCAGCGGGCTGCCGTATTCAACCGTCTGGGCATTCTGCGCCAGGACTTCGATGACCGTCCCGGCGCGGTCGGCGGCGATCTCGTTCATGATCTTCATCGCCTCGATAATGCCGATCGTCTGACCCTCTTCCACAACATCGCCGGCCTGGACGAATGGAGGCTCGTTCGGCGCGGACGCGACGTAGAACGTGCCGATCATTGGCGCCCGAACGAGGTGATGTCCATCGTCGACTGTTTGTCCTGCGACACCGTCCATCGATGCCTGAGGCGATCCGACAGCATGTGAGACCGCGTGGACGGGTGAACCGGCCGCGCCGTGCGCGCGCAACGACAGGCGCAGGTCGCCATGCTCCACGTCCATCCGGGCGATGCCGCCAGCCTGCATCATGCCGATGAAGGCGTGGACAAGCGCGGCAAGTTGCCCGAAGTCGGACGCCGACTCGTCTTGCCGCTGCTCCTGTTCAGTGGCGACGCTGGTCCGCTGTTGGCTGCTCACGCGCGGATGCCCCCTTCGTTGCGAATCGGCTTTAGGTGACGCGCTCGAGGTACGCTCCGGTCCGAGTGTCGATCTTAAGCGTGTCGCCCTCGTTGATGAAGAGCGGGACGTTGACGGTATGACCCGTCTCCAGCGTGGCGGGCTTGGTGCCGCCGGTGGCGGTGTCGCCGCGCAAGCCGGGGTCGGTCTGTGTAACGGTCAGGGCGACGGTGATTGGGATCTCGATGTCGATCGCTTCGCCCTGATAGGTCAGCAGGTCGATCGTGTCCTGTTCCTTGATGTAGTTAAGGGCGTCACCGAGCGTTTCGCGGTCGAGCGCGAACTGCTCGAACGAGTCGAGGTCCATGAAGTTGAAATGGTCGTCCTCGGGATACAGGTATTGAGCGCGTTGTCGTTCCAGCCTGACGAGCGGGAACTTGCTGCCGGCCTGAAACGTCTGCTGGGTGGTTGAGCCGGTGCGCAGGTTGCGCATGGTTAGTCGAACGAACGCGCTGCCACGCCCTTGCTTGACGTGGTTGTACTCGATGATGCGTTGCAAGGAGCCGTCGTACTCGATGATGATGCCCTTGCGCAGTTCGCCGGTGTCGATCATTGTGGCGCGCTCCGTCCCAATACCCTAGATCTGTTGTTTCGACGCTGTCGTTAGCACCTCGATGCCGGTTTCAGTGATAAGCACGACGTCCTCGATTCGGACGCCGCCCCATTCGGGCAGATAGATGCCCGGCTCGACAGTGATAACGTGACCGGCGGCCAGGACGTCCCTGGATTCCTTCGAAGCGGATGGGCCTTCGTGGACCCGGACGCCGATGCCGTGGCCCAGGCCGTGGCTGAACGCGTCGCCATAGCCGCGAGCCTCGATGTAAGAGCGTGCCGCGCTGTCCATGTCGACGCCGGTCAGTCCTGGTTGAATGCGCTCGATGGCTTCTTCGACGGCGCCAGCGACAATT
This sequence comes from Thermomicrobiales bacterium, assembly GCA_040881885.1. Classification (GTDB taxonomy): domain Bacteria; phylum Chloroflexota; class Chloroflexia; order Thermomicrobiales; family CFX8; genus JBBECJ01. Next base: position 1,945 of record JBBECJ010000072.1, read on the forward strand.
GGATAGACCTCGCGTAGCTTCTCGTCCGGCTCGCCAACCCAGACGGTTCGGGTCAGGTCCGCGCAGTACCCATGATAGCGCGCGCCCATGTCGATCACGATCGGCTCGCCCTCGCGGATGACGCGCTGGCCCGGCTCGTGGTGCGGGCGAGCGCCGTGGACGCCGGCGGCGACGATCGTTGGGAAAGACGGGCCGTCCGCGCCGAGCTCAACAAACGCCTGGTGAATCTTCCAGGAGACGTCCCACTCGGTCTGGCCGGCCTGAATCGTGGGAGCGACCTGTTCAAACGCCGCGCAGGTGATCTGAAATGCCTTGCGCAACAACGCGATCTCGGATTCCGATTTGACGATGCGCAGCTGCTCGATGATGCCGTCGGCGGCGGTCCAGGTGTGCTGATGGTTCTTCTCGTTCAGTTGCTGGGAGATGCCGTTGAAGACGCCGACGAGCATCGCCTGGTCCTCGTAGCCGATGGTGTGAACTCCGAGCTCGACAAGGACGTTCGCGTCCGCTTGCGGCCAGCCGCCCTCGCGTCTGATGACGCGGACGTGCGGCGCCTGGACCTCGGCCTGGGTGACGTTGACTCCGCCCGTGACGAGGACGGCGTCGTTCGCGGTGATGAACAGATGGCCGGATGACTCGTTCGGAGCGATATCTTCGCCGGTGAAGCCGGTCAGATAAACGCGGTTGGAGGGATGAGTAATGAGCAGGCAGTCATGCTGCTGTTCCGCCATCAGGGCACGGACGCGATCGACGCGCTCGCTCGTCTCACTCACCGGGTTCGGCCTCCTCAAGTTCGGTCAGATCCATCAGGTAGTGCAGCGCCAGGACATAGCCGCTGGCGCCGAGTCCGGCGATTGTGCCGCGCGCAACGGCCGAGATGACCGAATGATGCCGAAACTCTTCGCGGGCGGCGATGTTTGAGAGATGCACCTCGATCGCTGGCGCGGGAACAGCCGCCAGCGCGTCACGCAGCGCGATACTGTAATGCGTTAGCGCCCCCGGATTGATGATGATACCAGAGGCCACCCACCCGTAGCGCTGGATCTGGTCGATCAGCGCGCCTTCATAGTTCGATTGGAGAATGACAAGTTCAAAGGAGCGCTCAGTTGCGGCCGTAGTAAGCGCCTCGTCGATCTCGTCGAGCGTGGTTGACCCGTAGATTTCGGGTTGCCGCCGGCCGAGCAGGTTCAGGTTCGGACCGTGTAAGACAAGAATCGTGCGTCCCGCGACGACTGATTCACTCATCGAATCCACCCACGATCGCGGAGCATCTCGTTACCGAGCAGTCCCAACAGCACCTCCGAGTGAGTTCCCGCGTACTCAGGATGGTACTCAAAGCGCGCCCGCTCAAAATACTGTACGACATAACTCTTGCCATCCTCGGGATTCTCCTCGATGAACTCTTCGGTGATCGGGTAGCCGAGAGTCATCAGCCCGCCGTTGGCTTCCCAATACTCCAGAAACGAACCAGAAAGGTTATGCCCGGTTTCCTGGAAATAGCGGGCTCCAGGTTTTGGGCCAGTAGCTGTCTCCCACGGATCGACGCCACGTCTCTCCAGCGCCCACCGTCCAGTGTGGCCGATCAGCACCTCGAACTCAGTACCCGCAAACTCAGGGTGGTATTCGAAGCGAGCGCGCTCAAAATATTGGACGGTGTATGAAATGCCAACCATCGGGTCGGTTTCGGTGAACTCTTCGGTCCGCGGGTAGCCGTAGCGCGCCAGCCCGCCGTTCTCCTGCCAGTACTCCAGGAACCCGTAAGCGAGTGAGTGACCGGTTTCCGGAAAGTAGATGCGTTCGGATGTTTCGTCGATAGGCGGAAGCCGTGTCGCCGGAGTCTGGAGACTCGCGATCACCTTCCAGGTCTCGGGGTCTTCGTGTCCGAGCCGCCAGGCCGCGAATCCGGCCAGACGGTTGTCGGTGACGATCTGCAGCTTGGCTTCAAAGCTGTCGGCGCTCTCGAACCAGACCTCGTGATCGTCACCGTGGTCATCCTTGTAGCGCAGCCGGTTCGCATCGTCGTCCTGGTCGTACGTGAGGGTCGTGTCGGGGCGCTCGGCCAGGGCCATCGCCATCTTGTGGCTCACCGAGGTGGCAGGTGGTCCCTTCGACACATTCCAGTCGTAGCCGTAGAACGGGACGCCGAGAATGATCTGTTCGCGCGGGATTCTCGTGACGGCATAGTCAATGACGTTATCGACCCACCAGATTGGCGCGACTGCGATTGGGTCGGGACGGCCCGCGTAGCCGTAGTCGTAGGCCATGATCGCGATGTAGTCGTTGAATTTGGCCAGTTCCTGATAGTCGTAGGCGCCGCCCCAGTAGCTGGACGCGTCACTCGTCCGGGCGACGACCGCCTGGCTGACTATCCAGTCGCGTAGCTTGAAGGCAGTATGCAGGCGCTTCATGAAGTCCGTCATCAGGTCCACGTCGTCGGCGTTAACGGCTTCGAAGTCGACCTGGATGCCGTCGTAGCCGTTGGACTCAACGATGGTGACGAGCCGGGCGACGATCGCGTCGCGCTTTTCGGATGTCTCGATCGTCTTCGTGAACTCGTCCCAGCGCGACTCGTTCTGGACCAAGGGCAACACCTTGATGCCGTTCGCCTGAAGCATGGCCGTGACGGTTGGCTGTGAGAACGACTTGATCTCGCCGGCCGGCGTCACGTGATACCAGTAGGGTGTGACAATATCCAGCCTGTCGAGGTTCGCGTCGAGCGAGGCGCGCGATGCCGCGTCGTAGTTGACGTAGTAGCCCCAGCGCAGGACGGCGCTGGCGTCGGCCGCCCGTTCGCCACGTCCGAGCGCCAGCGCGCCAAAGACGGTAAGCGCCAGCAGACCGCAGACGATCGGGACCGCGACGCGTCGCTGCTTCATCGCATCATCCTTGTGGAGTCGACTGTCCGTAAACGGCCGGGACATAGATTGAGACCGGCACGACTGTGTCAGACTCGTTGAGCACGGCTTCGCCACTGAAGACAATCAGCGGCACGAGGTACTCGTTGCTGCCGGAGCTGCCCGCATACGAGTAGGCGATGGCGACGCTGTGGATCGTCAGCGTTCCGGAGAGGGCGCCATTCCCGCCGACGCCGCTCAGATCCGCCTCTATCGATCCTTCGCCAGCCAGGACCGTGTTCCAGAGCTCGTCGCCCGAGCGCAGCCCGTAATCCGACGTGACATAGTTCGTCGGCCAGCGGATGTTGGCCTCGATGACGATCTCACCCTGTCCGATCGTGACGGTCGCGGATGGCACGAAGGCAAGCAATGGCGACGGCTCGGCTGGTTTGAACAGGACGACCGCCCTGCCGGCGTCGTCATCACGGCCGATGACTGAGCCACCGTCGAGATCGTCGTTGATGAAGCCGTTGGCGTAAATCCAGGATCGCGCTGTCCGGATGACGACGGCGTCGTTGCCGAGCGCGACGTCGGGAATGTCGCCGGTGAAGACGTACTGGATCGTCGGCCCGGAGAAGTAGAGCTCGCTCGTCGCGCCGAAGACTTGATAGTTGCCGGGACCTCCCTCTATCTCGCCTTCCAGATCGAGACTGGCCGCGATCGTTGCGACATCGTCCTCGGTCCAGGCCGGCCACTCCATCTGGAAGACCGGCGCCGTTGACGGAGTGTCGTCGAGCGAGATTCCCAGTACGTAATCGAGGTCGAGCGGTCGTGACAGCCCCCCGCTGACGATCTGCGCCGGCGGGAGGTTGCCGAACTCGCCGACGAGTGGCTCCTCAGTAGGCTCAGGCACTTCAGTGGGCGGACTGCCGGTCGGTTCCGGCTCAGCGTCTGCAGATTCGTCGGTTGGCGTTGGCTCGACTTCATCGATCTCGGTCGTCTCGGTTGGGTTCGCGCCGGCGGTCGCCGTCGAAACGAAGGTGGAGGTTGGATTGTTGGTGGTCGGGCCCGTTTCGGTCGGCGTTGCGGCAGCGGCGACGGTTGCGCTCGGTTGCGGAACACTGGCTACTGTCGTTGCCGTGCTCGTCGCGTCGGAGACGCCAACACCAGGATTATTGTCGTCATCGCCGCGGCTGGAAAACAGGATCAGTCCTATCACCAGCAGCGCGACGACGAAGAAGCCCACGCCAATGAACATGTTGCGCTGCGATTGATCCGCAGGACGTGTCGCGTTGCCACGGCGGTTGGTGGCGCTGTTGCGCCCACTACCGTACGATCGACGGTCGCCCAAAATGCGTCAGTCCTTCCTTCGCCGCATGCCATGAGCGCACCATGCCTGATTGCACAGTCGTATCGGGCGCGCTATCGGTGCAGAAGCCTACACCACTTCCTGGATGCGCCGCAGTTGGACGATCTGATCGCGCAAGAGCGCGGCCTTCTCGAACTCGAGTCCCTTGGCAGCGTCCTTCATCTGGCGCTCGAGATCGTAGATCAGCCGGGCCAGCTCGTCGGGCGGTATCTGAGCGATCGCGCCGTCCGGAACGCTGGTGTCGTAGTGGGGCGATTCTTCGGCGGCCATCTTGACGCGCTCGGTCAGATCCTTGATCTCTTTGATGATCGAACGTGGTGAGATTCCGTGCGCTTCATTGTGGGCGACTTGTTTTTCGCGCCGCCGGTAGGTCTCGTCAATTGCCGTCTGCATCGATCTGGTCATATTGTCGGCGTACATGATGGCCATGCCGTCGATGTGGCGGGCCGCCCGGCCAACCGTCTGGATCAGCGATCCGGCCGAGCGCAGGAAGCCCTCTTTGTCGGCGTCGAGGATCGCGACCAATGTCACTTCAGGCAGGTCCAGCCCCTCGCGGAGCAGGTTGATGCCTACGACGACATCGTAGATGCCGAGCCGTAGATCGCGCAGAATCTCGATCCGTTCAAGCGTCTCGATCTCCGAGTGCAGGTAGTGGGTTCGAATTCCGAGCTCCTTCATGTAGGCTGAGAGATCCTCGGCCATCTTTTTCGTCAGAGTCGTCACGAGTGTGCGCTCACCGCGGCTTACCCGCTCGGAAATCTCGTGCATCAGGTCGTCGATCTGACCCTTGGTCGGCCGGACCGAGATTGGCGGATCGATCAGGCCGGTCGGCCTGATGATCTGCTCG
>JBBECJ010000073.1:0-6994 GCA_040881885.1 Thermomicrobiales bacterium
GAGGGGCGGGCCGGCCGGCCGGAGACGGCATCGCGATCGCGACGGTGATGCCGGAGACGGGGCTGGCGGGGCGGCCTGGACGCGGTGGCGTTGGTGGCGTGGGTGGCGTCGGTGGCGTTTGAGGCCAGCGTGGGATGCGGGTGGTTGGCGCGGTGGGCGACGCCGGCGGCGTGACTGGTTGGTGAGGCAGACCGGCGACGCTGCGGATGCGGATGTCGCCGCGGTCGGAGCGGACACGCAGGTTGAGGCGTCCGCCGGCCTGCGGGTCGGTGACGCCGACGAAGCGCTGGGTCGAGCCGCGTGGGCCGGGCCTTCCGACGCTGACGAGCGGGATGTCCGACTTGACATCGCCGCCGTTGACGAGCGCCTCGACGCGCAATGGCGGCCCGGCCGGGACGTCGACGCTGATGTCGCCGCTGGAGGTCGCGAGCTTGAACGCGCCGAGCTCACCGAACTCGTCGGCGTCACTGGTGACGATGCGGAGGCCCTGGTCGCTGGCTTCGAAGGCGAAGGAGCCTTTCGCGATACGCAGGCCGGCGTCGCTGGCCTCGAGCTGGAACGGGCCGGTGTTGATGCGCAACCCTTTGTCACCGGCCGTGAACTCGATCCCGCGCGAGCGCAGGATGCGCGAGACAGGGTTCGGGTCGTCCAGATCGATTGGTTCCGGAGCGGCTGCGTTGCTGGCTTCCACCTCTGGAATAAACAGAAGATACGAGCCGCAGGAAATGTCGCCTTTGGCGGTGCGGACGTTGAGGCCGGTCAGGCTGCCGCCGCGGATCGTGACATCGCCGTTGCCGTTTGCGACGCTCAGCAGTGCGGCCCGAGGACGTGTGATGGCGATGTCGCCATGACCGTTCTTGATTGCCAGGCCGCCGCTGCAATCGCTGGCGCTGACATCGCCGTAGCCGAGCTTGAGATCGAGCTCGCCGTCACAGGTGTCGAGGTGGATATCACCCTTTCCGTTCGAGACGGCGAGCGATCCACGGCACCGCGCGAGGCGGATATCGCCCATCCCAAGCCGCAGCGCCTGCGTTCCCTCGCGGCCAGAGACGTGAATATCGCCCTTGCCTGAGTCAAGCTCCAGATCGCCGTCGCCGCCGACAATTCGGACATCGCCCGCGCCGTGCTTGAGAGCAAACCTGGCCGTCACCTGCTCGACATGCAGGTCGCCCTTATCGTGGGAGCCGGAGATGGGTGGGCAGCCATCGACCGGCACGAGCAGGGTTGGCGGGCGTCCGCCGCCACGATAGCGCCCACGCTGGTGGAGGATCAGCTCGTCGCCCTCTCGGATGAGCGACGGGGCGTTGTTGTTGCCGCCGCTGACGACGAGGTGGATGGCGCCGGTCAATGATGAGTCGGCCTCGATCACAAGATCGACCTCGTTGCAGTCAAGGCGAATCCGGCTGATGCCTTCCAGCGATCCGGGATGGAAAGGCAGGTCGTCGGCGTGTTGGTCAGTGGCAGACATGGAATCAGTTCCTTCCTTCGGCCACCGTCGTGCGTGGCGGCTGAGGCATTGTTGATAGTGCGATGCCGGCGGACTTCATTATCGGTGATGGCGCGTCCATGAGCCGCAGGGCCGGGACGAGGAGCATGCTCAGCGTCACGGCGACATAGGCGGACGCCACGACAAGCAGTGTTGGGATTAGGCCGAATCCTTCGATCAGATAGCCGCTGCCGAGGCGGCCAGCCGGAATCGCGATCCAGGCCAGTGAGGTGAGGACGCCAAGCACGCGCCCGCGCATCTCAGCCGGGATACGCTCCTGGCCGACCGTCATCAGGATCGGGTTGAGCGGCCCGGCGCCGACGCCCTTGCCGATCATCGCGAACGCGCAGATCAGCAACGGCGGCGTCAGGGCAAGCGGGAAGAGCATGACAGCCGACAGGACGAAGCAGCCGATGTAGGTCTCGCGGCGTGGCAGGCGGTGGCCGACGGCGGCAAAAGCGAGCGTTGTCAGGACGGCGCCCCCGCCCGAGGCGGCCATCAGGATCCCCAGATCGAAGGCGCTGCCGAAGACTCGTTCAGCGTAGACCGGATAGATCAGGCCGACCATCGCGTCAAGGAAGTTGGTGACGGCGATCCCGATCACGATCGCCAGTATCAGCGGGTCGCGGCGGATGAAGCGCAGGCCGTCGCCGAGATCAGCGACGTAGCGGGAGAGGGCGTTGCCATCCGGCGCGAGATCGATGTTTGCTTCCACCATCTTCGCGACGGCGGCAGGGATGAAGATGGCGACGATCGCGGCCGAGACGATGAAGCTGGCGGCGTTGAACCAGAGCGCGGAGGTCGTGCTGGTGGCGGCGATGACGACGCCGGCCAGCGGCGCGCCAAGCATGTAGCTGCCGCGCTGAACCATCTGCTCAATCGCATTGACGCGCTCGAGCCGCATCCCGGCCAGCTCCGCCAGGTCGGGCAGGAGCGCGGCACGGGCCGTCGTGCCTGGAGTATCGAGCAATCCGCCGAGAAAGACGAGAACCAGCAATTGCCAGAACTCGAGACCGATCGTGAGATGCAGCAATGGGATCAGCGCGGTTGTGACGCTGCTGGCGAGGTCGGCGATGACGCTCATCCGGCGAAAGCCAACGCGGTCGACGAGCGCGCCGCCGAAGACGCCGGCGATGACGAACGGCAAGGCGGCGACGGCGCTCGTCAGGCCGGTCTGGGACGCGCTGCCGGTCGTCTGGAGGACAAACCACGGGATCGCGATCAGCGTGAAGACGTTGCCCGTCATCGAGACTGCGTTGGCGGCCAAGAGGGCAAATAGAGGTATTCGGCTGGCGCCGGCTGACCGCGAGGGGATCATCGACTAGTCCACCACTTCCAGGACGATCTGGCCGACGTTGGCGACAGCCTTCAGCCGCAACGTGCCGGCCGCGCCGGGGACATCCAGCCGATAGCGATCGCCCTCCTGGACGAGGCCACGCGCCCTGACGCGGCCAACGGTCGTGCTGGCCGTCGCGATGATGTTGGCGGTCTTCGGCAGCTTGACAATCGCCTCGCCGGCGATGACGTCGACTTTGATATCAACTTCGGAGCTCCACTCGCCGGTCAGGTCGAGGCGGATCTGGCCGGCGGAGGTTTCAACGCGCAGGTCACGCATGGCCGGGTAGGCGCCGCGCATCTGAAGGTCGAGCTTGCCGGCGGCTACATCGGCGTCGATGTGAGTCAGCCGGAGCTGGTCGCCGTTGAGCCGGACATCAGCCTGGCCGGCGGCCTGTTCAAGCTCGACGCTGGTCAGGGAGAGCGAGGAGGCGTCGATCTCTGCCTCGCCGGCGGAGTTGTCGATCTCCAGGTCGAGCGGGAGGTTGTCGTTCAGACGGACATCCCAGCGGTTGCGGGTAATGTTGAACGACCTTGGGCGGCTGGGCTGGTCGACGCGCAGTTCGCCGCGGCCGTCGTGGATGGCATAGTGAACGCGTGGTTCCATGCCTTCATTGAACTCGAAGTGGGCGTCCATCAGATTCGTTGCGCCGCCATTGAGGCGCAGCGAGCCGACGCTCATGTCGAGCTTGACGCGGACCGAGGTCGCGCCCTGGGGATTGACGGTCTCCTCGGTCGTGAGTTCCGGGTTGTCCTTGTTGCGTCCGAAGATCATTGGGGATTCCTCTCAGTTCAGACCGGCAGCGCCGGCTGGTTCGACCGTGCCGCGCCGGACCTTCCGGCGGGAGCTCCGAGCTTGCGGAAGGCCGGAATGGCGGCCAGCATCAGCGGCAGTGACAGGTTGACCGTCGCGAAGATGTAGAGCGTGGTCTGTAAACCGAATTTCGAGATCAGGAGGCCGTAGGCGATCATGCCGACCGGCGCGGTCGTGGTGGCAATCGCTGTGATCGTGCCGAAGACGCGGCCGCGCATACCGTCTGGAATGCGCTCTTGGAAGATGGTCTGGACGAGCGGGTTGGTCGGCTCCAGCGCGGTCGCGTTGATGACGATCGCCGCGACGACGAAGCCGATCGGCGGCATGAACACCAGCGCCCAGAAGGTCAGCGCCCGGACGGTGAAGCCGGTCAGGATCGTCGCCCGGCGCGGCATCCGGTGACCGAAGATTGCGAAGATCACCGCGCCAACGATCGAGCCGCCGCCGAGCGCCGCATACATAAAGCCGAGGTCGAGCGCGTTGCCATACACCTCCTTGGCGTAGACCGGCATGATGACCGAATAAACCGGCTCGGCCAGCAGGCCGCCAAGCGAGAAGCTGACGGCCAACCAGAAGATCAGGCCGTCCTGGCGAATGAACCGGAAGCCCTCGGCGACCTCGCCGAGGTAACCGCACAGCGCCGAGGTTGCTCCGGCTGCCTGCTCGCGGGCGCGGACGGCGACCTTGCCGGGGACGGCGGTCGCGAGGACGGCGGCGGAGACGCCGAAGCTGACGGCATCGATCCAGAGCAGGTTGCTGGTCCCGATCGTCGCGATCAGGATGCCGGCCAGTGGCGCGCCAACCATCGACGAGGTCCGGCCAGCGATCATGACGATCGAGTTGGCGCGTTCGAGCGGCATCTGCGCCAGCGTCGCGAGCTCCGGCAGCAGGCTGAGGCGGGCGGTATTGCCGGGCGAGTCGAGGACCGAGCCAAGCAGCACCAGCGCCAGCAGCGCCCAGAACGGCAGCCCGACCGTCAGATGCATGAGCGGGATCAGCGCGACGTTGGCGCCGCTGGCGACATCCGAGATGACGGCCGTCCGCTTGTAGCCGAGCCGGTCGATCAGCGGTCCGCCGAGGACGCCGGTGACGATGAGGGGCAGGATGCCGGCGGCGGCGACGAGTCCGGTTTTGGCGGCGCTGCCGGTCGTCGCCAGCACGAACCAGGGGATCGCGATATAGGTCAAGTTGTTGCCCACGCGCGAGATCAGATTGGCGGTCAGGAGCGCGTAGAGCGGCAGGCGGCGTCTGGTTGTCACCTCACTCACACTGCCTCCACGTGACCGGCCGGGCCCTGGGCGTCGTCAACAGTGTGTGTGGACTGCCCCCTGGTCTCGTCCATCTGATGGAACGCCGGGGCAATGACCAACGCGACGGCGAAGGCCAGTTCCGAGACGGCGATCGCGAGCAGGGTTGCCTTCAGGCCGAACGCTTCAATCGCGAATCCGGCCATCAGGATTCCGAGCGGGGTCGCGACGGCGGTGATGGCTGAGAACGTGCTGAAGACGCGCCCACGGAGCGGTGGCGGGATGCGTTCATGACGGATCGTGACCATCAGCGCGTCGATCGGCCCCAAGAGGATAGCCGCGAACGTCATCACAACCAGCAGAATCGGCAGCGACGCTGTCAGCAACGGGGTGAAGAGTGTGAGCGGCATCGCCATGAAGGCTGCGATCCACATCGCTCGACGTGGGAGGCGATGTCCATACATGCCATAGATGACAGCACCGATCAGACCGCCGACGCCGATTCCGGCGGCCAGGATGCCGAGCACCGAAGCGCGGCCAAACTCATCCTTGACGAAGACCGGGAGGACGACCGAAAACAATGACGCTCCGAGGAAGTTGCTGATCCCGACAGCGACCGCCATCGAGAACAGGAGCTGGTCGGCGCGCAGGAAGCGCAGCCCGGCCTTCAGCTCATCGAAGTAGCGGCCACCGACCGCCCGAACGGCCTGGAGGGGCGCCGGAACGGCGACGGCCACCAGCGCGGCCGAGACAACAAAGGTCGCCGCATCGAGCCAGAGGACATTCTCGGCTCCCAGCCAACCGATAAGGATGCCGGCCAGCGGCGGACCGAGCAGCAGCGCCAGGTACTGGGTAGACGCGAAGGCCGAATTGACCTGCTCCAGCCGCAGACCGCCCTGCTTCGTCAGTTCCGGCAGCATCGCACGGCGGGCGGTGATGCCTGGGATGTCCAGCAGCGCGCCGATGAAGACGAAGACGAGCAATTGCCAGAAGGCGATGCCGGTCGTGACGTAGAGGAGCGGGACCATCAGGACGCCGAAGCCACTGACGAGGTCGGCGACGATGCTGACGCGCTTGTAGCCGAGCCGGTCGACCAGCGTCCCACCAAAGATGCCGGCCACGAAGTTGGGCAGGGCGACGAAGAAGCCGACCAGGCCGGTCATAGCCGCGCTGCCGGTCGTTTCCAGCACGAACCAGGGCAGCGCGATCATCGTCAGCATGTTGCCGACGTTGGAGATCGCGCTGGCCAGCAACAGGGTGTAGATCGGCGCCCGGTTGGTGGCGGCTGGATCCGTGCGGAACAACTCGAAAGCCACTGTACTAGGCCTCCGCCGCCAGTTGCTGGAGCATCGCCATGCCCTCGTCGGCGGAGAGCCGTCCGTCAGAGACGCGAGCCAGGATGTCGGAGCGTGTCAGCGGTTGCTCCGGCGGCGCCGGTTGGATCGAGTCCTCGTCGGACTCGGCGATGGCCGCGATCAGATCGTCCAGCTTGGAGCGGACGGTCGGATAGGAGACGCCGAGCGAACGCTCGACATCGGAGAGGTTTCCACGCGAGAGGACGAACAGGCGCAGGAACGCTTCCTGCTCGTCGTTGAGGCGCGCGAACGGCGAGCTCTCGGCAGGAGCGAAGTGGCCGCGGATCTGGACATCGCACTCGGGGCAGTACAGTTCTCGGATTTCGAGCGGTCCACTACACGATGGGCAGGAATCGATTCGTGTTGGCACGTATTCACCCTCCTATCAGGGAGGATAATACGTGGAATCGTGCTATTTGTCAATAGGAATTGAGAATCGGTATGGAATCAGGCAGTGTCATGAACCGTTGGTCATGATACGATTCCGTGGGCGGGTGACAGGGCGAGGTTGCGGCAGTCGCCCGTGCGCGGGAGACGCGACCGCCGTCGTGCTGGGAGATCATCGCGCGGTGCCCGGTAACGCGAGCTGGAGGGCGTTGGCGGGGGCGGCTTCGTGTTCGGAACGTTCGCGGTCGAAGAAAGCGCGCAGGAGGGCGCGCAAGACGGCGCGGTCGCGGGCGTCGAGCTCGGGGAGACGGCGCAAGTAGAGGATCAGCTCCGGATCGTGGAGGCCGTCGCCGATGTCGGCCAGTGTGAC
>JBBECJ010000074.1:0-1237 GCA_040881885.1 Thermomicrobiales bacterium
GAGCATCGTGTCTGCGCCGACGCGTGTCGCGCGGAACCGGAATGCGCCCGTCCCGTTGATGGTAGCGCCGATGACGCTGTCACCGGGCTCCTTGGTGACGGGGATTGGTTCGCCCGTGACCATCGATTCGTCCACTGACGAGCGGCCGTCGATCACCCTCAACTGGATCACGCGCCGCTGCTCGTCCGGCAGGCGTCCGAGCGCCGCCTGGAGCGCGATATCGTCAAGATCGTCCAGTGCGATCTGCTCCGGCCCCGGCTCGCGTGTCGCCAAAAACGGCAGGCTATCGACGTTCGCGGCGGTTGGACGCCGTTGGCGCCAGCGGTCACGCAGCAGGTTCAGCGCGACGGTGACCAGCAGCGCGTGCAAGCCATCGCCGCGATCCTCATAGCGGTTGAACGAGCGGACCGCGCGCAGGAAGACTTCCTGGGTCAGATCCTGCGCCTCGGCGCGGTTCTGGACTGTGCGGTAGATGAGGTCGTAAACCGGACGCCACTCAGCGCGGCAGATCGCCTCGATCTCCGCGCCGCCGTGCTGAAGCGCCGGTTGTGCTGCTTCGCAGTCGTTCATCGTCTCCGTCTCGCCCAATCGCGATGCTGAAGTAGAACGCAGGACGCGAACGTTTGTGACAGACACGGCTCGGTTGGGCAGGTGTATCCGCATATCATGACACGCGGATCGGTCCAGCGCTTGCCCGCCCCGCGCCGCGGCGGCATGTACGCTTGCTGGTAAAGACCGGGACGACGAGGAATGTGGAGGTCGCATGATGGCGGAGATTCAGATCGAGGTAGGAGCGGTGCGTTTCACGGCGCGCTTCGAGCGGGAGAAGTCGCCGCAGACGTGCGCGGCGTTTGAGCGGTTGCTGCCGTTCAGGAGCCGGATCATTCAGGCACGCTGGTCCGGCGAAGCGGCCTGGGTCCCGCTGGGCGACTTCGACCTCGGCGTCGGCGAGGAAACGACGACGATGACACCCGCGCCCGGCGAGATCCTCTTCTACCCGGCCGGCGTCAGCGAAACGGAGATCCTGTTCCCGTACGGTCAAGCGTCATTCGCCAGCAAGTTCGGCCCGCTGGCCGGCAACCACTTCCTGACCGTGGTCGATGGAGCCGACAGACTCGCCGACCTCGGTGAACTGGTCGTCTGGCACGGGGCACAGGAGATTGTGTTTGGCCGTAATGCGTAATGGGGTAAGTGCCATAACGTCCAAGTCAGGGAAGTGTCAGCACCTCCAAGTCAG
>JBBECJ010000075.1:0-1237 GCA_040881885.1 Thermomicrobiales bacterium
AAGCCGGTCAGGTCGGGAATGCTGGTGTTCAGCGGCGCGACGTAGTTGATCGTCCCCCGATCGCTACTCACCGCGTAGTCGCCGCTGACGAGGCCGTTGGCCAGGAAGGTGGCCGCACCCTCGTCGACCCAGGGGTCATCCTGGGTGCGGGTGCCGATCGCCGCATAGAACCACATATGCGCGATCTCGTGCGCGACCAGATTCTCCAGCGCGCCGGAGTCGTAGGAGATGATCGTCAGCGCCGAGTACTCGATCCCGCCGCCAAGCCCCGGCCCGGCCTCGACCAGCGCCAGCGACGGCCACGGGTACGGGCCAATGTTGGCCGCGTAGCCGGACAGCGACTGCTCGGCGACCTCGAAGACCAGATCGCGGATCCGCGCCCGCGTCGCATCCGAATCATCACCATACCCCGACGGGATCGTGAACTGCCGGACGACGATGCCGGAAGCGGTCGTCCGCTCGTCGACGTTGTAGTCCCGCGACAGCATCAGCGCGAAATCGCGCCCGTTGGCGAGCGTGTAATCGTAGCGGACGCCGTCCGGGGTCGTGACCGGCTGACCGGTCAGCGCGCCTGACGCCGCGACGACGACCTCGGCCGGCGCCGTGAAGCCAACCGTGTAGTCGGCGCTCAGCGTAAAGGGCGGGTCGAGCAGTGGCGGGTAGCCGGCGTCGTTCGAGAGCATTGGGTACCAGAAGCCGAGCCGCAGGACCGAGCCATCACGCGTGATCGAAGCGAAGCCGTCTCCGGTATCGCGCAGCGGCACGACGAAGTCGAACCGCAGCTCGGTTGTCGCCCCAGCCTCCAGCGGCGGTTCAAGCACGACTTCGAGCGTCGTGCCGTTGTCGGAGCCGATCGGCTCGATAGCCGCGCCATCGCGGGTCAGGCTATTCAGGCTGAACTCGCTGAAGTGGGCAGGCGCGACACGGAAAAAGAGCCGTTCCAACGCCGATTCCGCGCGGTTCGTGACGGTCGTGACGCTCAGCGCGTCAACGATCCCGCTGTCGACGTCGCGCAACGCTGCCTCGATCGCGTAGGCCAGGTCAACATCCGGCAGGTCTTCCTGCTGGCCGGCCGGGATCGGGGCGGGCTCTCGGGTGGCGCTCGGCGTGCCGGAGGAGCCCGTGGCCGTGGCGGTCGCGCTCGGGGCGGTGGTTGGTGACGGTTCGGGGGTCAGTGTCACGACCGGCATCGACGGAAACGCCCGCCCTGGCGTCGCGCTCGGCGCAATCGTCGCCG
>JBBECJ010000076.1:0-1235 GCA_040881885.1 Thermomicrobiales bacterium
TGCCGGATTCCCTGAAGAGGCTTTACATATCGACCGATCGGGTGTACGTTCTAGGTATCCGTTCACAGTCGGAGTCGAGGCTGTGACGAGTGGTTCGCGCCAGTCGATGCAAATGCCACTTTACAAATCCGTAACGTCCGTTATGCTAGATGTTGGGTTTGTGAAGAATCCCACAAACTCGGTGGACCACATTACGTATTGCGACTATGCTGGCACACTACCCAAGTTTCGGCGCGGACACGCCCTACCAAGCGTCAGTGTTGAGACCAGCCGGAGATTACAGAACGAAGGAGTCTCATGACCGAGCGAGCTATTCAGGACACATACGAGCTCGAGAGGTTGGCGGCCGACGCTGAGGTCGGGGATGTTATTGACGAATCAGCGGAGCTGATCGATCAGGCAACCAGTGACGCCGTCTATCGCTACTTCCGCGATGTCGGCGGCCACCGACTCCTCTCGCACGAAGAAGAGATCGACCTGTCGCGCAAGGTGCGGGCAGGGCTTGAGGTGCGCCGCCGCCGCGAGGCCGGCGAGGAGGTCGAGAACCTCCAGCAGACGCTCGAGCTGGCGCGCGGCGCGCGTGAGAAGCTGATCCGCCACAATCTGCGGCTGGTGGTTTCGATCGCCAAGAAGTATCGCTCAAGCGGACTGCCGTTGATTGACCTCATCCAGGAGGGCAACATCGGCCTGATGACGGCTGTCGAGCGCTACGACCCGGAACTGGGCTATCGCTTCTCGACCTACGCGACCTTCTGGATCCGGCAGGCGATCGGCCGGGCAGTGGCGAACCTGTCGCGGACGATCCGCGTGCCGGTTCACATGCACGACCTGATCTCGAAGGTGCGGCGGACCGAGTCGTTCCTGGAGCAGCAGTATGGCCGTCCGGCGACGGACGCCGAGGTTGCCGCGCACCTGGAGATGGAAGTCGAGCGGGTCGAGCAGGCGCGTTCGGCGATCCCGCGCACATCGTCGCTGGACAAGCCGATCGGCGAGGACGGCGAGTCGACGATTGGCGATCTGCTGCCCGATCCGGCCTCCGACCAGGTGGTCGAAGAGGCAGTGTCGAGCGCGATCCGCGACCAGATCCGCAAGTCGCTCGACGCGCTCTCCGAGCGTGAGCGGGGCGTGCTGATGCTGCGCTTCGGCCTGAACGGCCAGCAGCCGCAGACGCTGGCCGAGATCGCCGACCACTACGGCATCTCGCGCGAGCGGGTGCGCCAGATCGAGAAGGAAGC
>JBBECJ010000077.1:0-6931 GCA_040881885.1 Thermomicrobiales bacterium
GCACCCTGCCGCCACTGCTGCGGATGGCGGCCCGAACCCGCTCGCGCGATTCCTGGACGGCCGCGTCCGGCAACCCAACGACGACAATCCCCGGCTGGCCGCCCGGCGAGTTGGCGAACACCTCGACCTCGACGAGCGCGCCATCCAACCCAACCGTCGCGCAACTGAGGACCTTCGCTAGCACGGACCGTCCTTCCGCGTGTCCACGGCAATTGTCGCCTTGAGTTGGTTTGACGATGATTAATCGCTTGCGTGGGGCAGTCTAGCACGACCTGACGGGCTCGGGGAAAACCAGTGATCGAACGACACGTCTAGCTGATGCGCAGCGAGTCGAACAGATCCTGAACCGTGAGATTGAAGTCTGGAAGAACGTCGCCCAGATCGATCGTGTCATCTTCACGTAGGACGGCAGGCATCTGTCCTGGGCGGAAGGACAGTACCGATTCGTCAGCAGGATCGATCAACAACGCGATCCCGGCGCCGTTCTCCACGTGCCGCAAGCAGCGTCTTACCAACGCGGTAACGCTCTGCCCCGGCGAGACAATCTCGACCGCGACATCAGGCGCGAGCAGGAATCGGTTGGCAATCTCACCAGTGTCATCAATCGGGATTCGGTCCCAGCGATAGACAGAGACATCAGGAACATAGGAGTTGCCGCCGTGACTGGCGCGCAACTCAGGGAAGGCCATCGCGAGCTTTGAAGGCTCCGCTTCGCGATTCACCCGATCAGCGAAGTTGAACTGAAGTCTGCTGTGTTTCCCCATCGGCGACACTTTTTGCGACACCACTCCATCTTCAAATTCGAGCGCCGGCTTCTCTTCAGGAAGCGCGAGAAAATCTTCGAGTGTCATCTGCTCTTGTGACACTGCCACGGTCAAACTCCAGTTCGCCTCCGGGTAACCAGGAACTCCACGCAAGAACGCTTTGACGCAAGCAGTCTAGCACGCCAAACGGAGCCCTTCCGAGTCGTTTCCAGCCTGTCAGAATCACGATCGGCCAGTTACATCGACGCATCGAATCGGTGTTACCAGAACCAGCGCTTCTTCGGCTCAAGCATGACGACGCCGAGGATTCGCGCGCCGACGCGGTCGAGCGCGTCGCGGGCCTCGATCGCTCGCGGGCGGCGCGTTCCGCCGGCTGTGATGACCAGGATGACGGCGTCCACTCGCGACGCGATCGCGACGGCGTCCGCGTATTTCGGCAGGGGAGCGGACGACAGGACGACAACGCCGTGCGCCTCGATCAGTCCGTCGAGCGTCGCGCCGAAGCGGTCGCCCGCCAGCGCGTCTGGCGATCCGCCCTGACCCGGCCCGATTCGGACGAGCTGTCCGCCGTCAACCGGGTTAGTGAACTCTGAACCGATCGCGCCGCCGCGCAGCAGGTCGAAGAAGCCGGTCGAGCGGTCATCATGATGGCGCGAGTCGGTGTCGATCAGGACGCAGCGATCGCCAGCCTCGGCGAAGGCCAACGCCAGCCGCTCGGCAACCTGGCTGCGCGCGTCGCGGTCGATGTCGACCACCAGCACCGAGCGGATCGGGCGCTCGCCGGACGCGAACTTCACGGTCGAGCGCAGCGAACGATACGCTTCCGGGAGATACCGCGTCTCGGTCGCCGGCGCCGCGTCTGTCGTTGGTCGAGCGCTCATCCTGTTCGCCCTTCTTCTGGCGCGCGTGCCAGCGCCGCTGTTCCCTCTGGAATCCGCGCCAACACCGGCAGTTCCAGGTAGCGTTCCAGATCGACCGGCTTCTTGAGCGTGTCATCCAGATACAGCAGCCCGAACGCGATCATCAGCCCGGCGACCGCTCCGAGGACGCCGGCCGCCAGCGTGTTGACCCGCACGCGCGGGCCGCTTGCCGTCGTTGGCGCGCCCGGCGTTTCGAGCTTGAGCATCGTGACCGTGCCCGGCAGACCAGCGTCCTCCGGGCGCGGCCGTTCGAGCAGCGCCTGGTTCTCTTCGGCGTTGCGCAGGACGAACCCGTCCGCCAGCGCGTTGACGATCGTCGCGGCCCGCTCCGGCTCGGTGTCGTTGGCGACGATCTGGACGATGTTCGAGTCGGGGTTGTGTCCCAGCGCGAGCTTGCTCTGCGCCAGCCCCGGATCGATCGGCGATCCGGCCTGTTCCAATGACCAGCGCACGAACTCCCAGTTGTCGATCAGATCTTTGTAGGATGCCAGCTGGTTCTTGGCATAGAGGTCCAGCCAGTAGTCGGGCGGCTCGGCGACGGCCATCACCCGCGTGCTGACGCTGTACGTCTTTGGTTGACTGCTGGTAGCGACAAAGGCCACCAGCGCCGCCGCGACCGCCGCCAGCGCGACAATCCACCAGCGCCGCAACAGCGCGAGAGCGATCTCCTCCGGCCGCATCATGTTCGCCGCTCCTCGGGGACGCTGGCGAGGTGCGGCACGCCGAGCGTCGCGGCGACTGTCTCGCCATCGTGGAGCGTGTCGTCCAGGTAGTCAACCAGGAACGCCAGCAGCACGCCCGCTCCAACTGCTGCGATGACCTGCAACAGCAGCAGCAGGCGCGCCCGCGAGGTGTCCGGGCCAGCGCCGCCTGGCTGCTGGATCACCTTTACGACCGCCCCGGCGTCCGGCGACGGCAGGCCGATGTAGTCGAACGCCCCGGCTTCGAGTTCCGCCGTCGCCTCGCGGGCGATAGCCTCCGCCTTCTGTGGATCGGCGGAGCGCACCGTCAGCGTCAGGACGCGATGCTCGCGTGTCGAGGCAATCGCCGCCTGCACCTCGCCGCCGTCGATCTCGATCCCTGCCGCCTGGACGCGGGCCGCGACGGCGTTCGAGAAGACGTTGCCACGCACCGCCTCGACCAGATCGTCGATCTCGTACTCGCTGGCGACAAAGTTATCGTCCGCCGGGTAATCGGTGAACTCGCCTTCGAGCTGTTCACTGATGACGCGCAGCTTGGCGTGGGTCGAGTATGACGTCTCGCGGGTCGTCTCCTGAACGACCGCCAACAAACCCACCAGCAGCGGCAGGATCAACAGCACCGGCCAGCGACGCTTCAGCGCCTGTAGATAGACTTTCAGTTCCATCGCCGGCGCTCCCCGGCTCGCGCGCTCTGCATCGTCTCCTCAATCAGGCCGAGCATCTCGCGCTCGAATCGTGGCCGCGAAAACGACCGCGCGTGCTCGACCAGCCGGGCAGGGTCGAAATGGATCCGCTCAAAGCGCGTCAGCGCCTCGATCAGGCTCTCGACCGTCTGCTCGCGCACATGGATACCGGTTTCTCCGTCAATCACACTGTCACGCGCTCCACCAGCCGCCAACGCGACCACCGGACGGCCCGCCGCTTGTGATTCGACCTGGGCGATCCCAAAGTCATCCTCCGACATGAAGATCGTCGCCCGGCAGCGCGCCCAGAGCGAGCGGAGCTCGTCATCACTCACGTGGCCAAGAAAGCGGACGGTTGGCCCGGCCGATGCCTCGAGCGCGGCCCGGTCGCGCCCGTCGCCGACGATCCAGAGCGGCAGCTTCAGCGCGTTGCAGGCTGCGATTGCCAAGTCAAGTCGCTTATAGGGTACAAGACGCGACACCATCAAGAAGTAATCCTGGACCGCTTCCGGCGGCGCCGGCGCGAACGCGTCCACTTCGACCGGCGGGTGGATCACGGTTGCGTCGCGCCGCCAGAACGCGCGGATTCTGTCCCTGACGACACTGGAGTTCGCGACGAAACGATCGACGCGATCGGCGGTCGCGCGGTCGCGCTGGCGCAAGGCCGCCATCAGCGGGCGCAGCGCGACGCTCGCCGCGCGTGGCAACCGCTCGCGCGCGACGTAGTCGTCGAGGTTCCAGGCAAAACGCATCGGCGAGTGTGTGTAGCAGATGTGGACGGCCCCGGCGGGTGGACGGACCATCTTCGCGAACGCGCTCGACGACGAGAGGACCAGGTCGCAGGGCGGCAGCCGCAACCGCTCGAACGCGAGCGGGTAGGCGACCAGCGCGCGCTGGTGATGCTGGTTCACACCCGGCGTCTTCTCGATCCAGGTCGTGCGAATGTCCCACTCGCGGTAGGCCGGCGGCATCGCATCGGCGTCGTAGATCGACGTGTAGACCGGAGCGTCAGGCGCGAGATCGCGCAGGACTTCGAGCAGCCGTTCGGCGCCGCCGAACTGGTTCAAATAGTCGTGAACCAATACGGTCCTGGCGTTGATGCGCGGTGACGACATCGTCTCCGGCAGCCGCGCCACGCGTTCGGCGACCTCAGTACGCACCACGCGCCGTCACGATGGCGGGGATCGTCCGCAGGATGATCTTGATGTCGAGCCACGGCGTCCAATGCTCGGCGTAGTACAGGTCGAGCCTGACCATCTCGTCAAACGTCAGGTTGCTGCGGCCGCTCACCTGCCAGAGGCCCGTCAGCCCCGGCGACACCTGTAGCCGCCCGCGGTGCCAGTCGTCGTACTCGGCCACCTCGGCCGGAACCGGCGGGCGCGGCCCAACGATGCTCATCTCGCCCATCAGAATATTGATGAACTGCGGCAATTCGTCGAGGCTCAGCTTGCGCAGCACTTTGCCGACGCGCGTCCGGCGCGGGTCATTCTGACTCTTCATCAGGCGTAGATCGATGTTGCCGGAGCTCAACAGCTCTTCGCGCATGCTTTCGGCGTCGCGCACCATCGTCCGAAACTTGTAGCAGACGAAGCGCCGCCCGTTGCGGCCGACCCGCTCCTGGCGAAACAGGATCGGTCCTCCCGAATCGAGCTTGATCGCGAGCGCGACCGGAAGCATGACCAGCAGGCCAAGCGTCAACATCGGAAGCGACAACATGACATCCATCGCCCTCTTGACGACCAGGTTCCAGCCGGCGATCCGCGCCGGCTTGAGGCCGATCAGCGGCAGGCCGGCCACTTCGTGGATGTTGACGCTATCCAGCGCCAGCTCGAACAGGTCCGGCACGAGCTTGAACTCGATGTCGTCCAACCGGCATTGATCGACGATCCACATCATCTGCTCGTGCGCCGTCGGCGGCAGCGCGATGATGACCTCATTCACGCCGTGCCTGCGGACGACCTCGCGGATGCCGGCGCTCGTGCCGAGGTAGGCCGGGCGCTCGACCCTGCGATGGGTCGCGATCGCCAGGTTCTCGACTGGCAGTTCATCGTCGATAAAGCCGACTACCTGATAGCCGAGCTGCGGCTGGCCGAAGAGCCATTGCATCATCCGCTGGCCGGCCCGGCCCGCGCCGACGATCAGCACCCGATCGACGCCGATTCCGCGCAGCCAGAGCCGCTCGCGGACGAACCGGACCAGCATCCGCTTACAGATCAAGACGGCGATGATGAGTAGCCAGGCAAGCACGAAGACGAGCCGCGAGGGGTAGAAGCGTTGCAGGAACGAGTACAGGATCACGAGCGCCATCGAGGTCGTGACGACGCTGGCGATCAGCGAGACCTCGTCAAGCAGCGTCGTCCAGCGCGGCATCCGGTAGAAACCACGGAACTGGAACAGCACTACCACCAGCAGCGCCAGCAACAGGATCTTACCGTAGAAAAACGAAAACGGCTGTTGCGAGGAGGCCGTCACCTCTCCACCGATATGCATGCTGTAGCGCAGCCAGTATGCAAACCAGAAGCCGAAAACGACCAGACCGGCATCGGACGCCATCCGGATAACGACAATCAGCCAGCGGGGAGCATCGCCGACCGTGCGTAGTTCGTTGCGGCCGTTCAGCGCCAACCCGTTGTGAATCCCTCCGTCTGGCACGTTTCCAGACCACGTCCGAGCTTGCCCCGCCCAAGGCGTGACATCCCGGCAAGCCCCACTCGCCTGACCGTCGAGTATAGCATACGTGGCTGGCCGTACTCCCCGCAGCACATCGCGAACGTACGCGCCGAGCGATGACGTTTTCCCTGAATTCGAATCGGTTTGCTATCATCGATGGTCGGTGGGCAACGCGGGCGAAAGGATCTTCCTCGTGGAGCGGCTCTGGACTCCATGGCGCATGACATATGTGGGTGGCGCCAGGCAGGACGGCTGTGTCTTCTGCAACGCGCTCCATGCCGCCGCCGACGCCGACCGGCTCATCCTGTGCCGCGGCCGGCAGGCGTTCGCGATCCTGAACCTCTACCCGTATAACACAGGCCATGCGCTGGTCGTCCCATGCCAGCACACGGCCGAGCTTGAAGAGCTCGACGCCGGCGCCCGCGCGGAACTGTTCGAGCTGGCCAACCTGCTGGTCGAGGTGTCGAAACGTGTCTTCCGCTGCGATGGGTTCAATCTCGGCATGAACATCGGCGCGGTCGCCGGCGCCGGCGTGGCCGAGCACCTGCACCTGCACGTCGTCCCGCGCTGGACCGGCGACGCCAACTTCATGCCGATCCTCGCCAACACAACCGTCATGCCCGAACTGTTGCCGGTGACGTACGCGCGTCTCCGGGCCGAACTCGAGGGCCTCATCGCGCAACGAGAACGCGGAGCCGCTCTTCAGGCGGGCGGGATCGTCATCCTGCCGGAGCGTGGAATGGTCGCGTTGCGCCGTGGACGAACTGGCGACATCGTGCTGCCGAAAGGGCATGTCGAGCCAGGCGAGACGCTGGCGCAGACGGCGCTGCGCGAGATCCGCGAGGAAACCGGCATCGACGCAACGCTCGCTGGTTGGGCGGGCAGCACAGAGTTCCGTTTCCCGGCCGATCACCCAGGGTCGCCGCTGTTCCATGCCGCGTACTTCGTCGCAACCGGCACGGCGACCGGCGAACTCGACGCGCATCTGCTGACTGACACGCTGCTCGTCCCAATCGCCGAAGCCGCCCAACAGATCACCATCCCGGACATCCGCGCAATCGTTGAACGTGCAACGCCCTTGCTGTCGCACATCCACGGAGCCGCCGAATGACTTCCCCTGTCGTCCTGAGCCGCAGCGAAGGGCCTCTCCACGTTGGCCGCCCTGGAAGTCAAGGCGGAGATGTCCTTCGCCG
>JBBECJ010000078.1:0-2591 GCA_040881885.1 Thermomicrobiales bacterium
CTTCAAGATCTATGTGACGTACGCGAGCCCCGGCAGCGCGTACGGGGCAGTCGGCAGCGTGGTCGTGCTGCTGTTCTTCCTGTACCTGACGGCGATCGTCTTCCTGGTCGGGGCCGAGGTAAACGCCGTTCTCCAGCGCCGATATGACGAGAAGACGGTCAAGGATCTGGCCCAGAGCCCAGACAAGGTCACAAACAGCGACGAGCGCGCGGCCAACGAACAGAACGCTCGCGATATGGACCGCCGTGAAGGCACGGCAACGGCAAGGCACACCACGCCAACCGGCAGCCGCTCCACCAAACCCGCGAAGGCGGGCATGAGTCAGCGCGTAGGCGCATTGATCGGATCATCGATCCTCGCGTTCGTGGCGTCGAAGTTCGGTCGTGGGAAAGCCCAGGAGAAACCACGACATGCAGATCACCAGTAGAGATAGACCGCGTTGACTGAAACAACAAGCGGCCGGCGCATCTGGTCGGCGGCCGCTAGAATCCGTGGCTTGATGGCGTCGGTCAGGCGTGCGCGGCCACTTTCGCGAGGCTCTCGGCAACTGCCTCGTTGAACTGCGGCAGGTCTTTCGGCACGCGTGACGTGATCAGGTTGCCGTCGGTAACGAGCGCCTGATCGACGTAGTTTGCGCCGGCATTCTTGAGGTCGTCGCGGATTGTCGCGACGCTGGTGATCGTCCTGCCGCGCACGACCTCAGCCGAGATTAATAGTTGGGGGCCGTGGCAGATGCTGGCGACCGGTTTGCCGGACTTGACGAAGTCACGGGTAAACGCGACAGCAGCGTCGTTGATCCGGAGTTGCTCAGGCGAGCCGCCACCGGGGATGACAAGCGCGTCGTATTCGCCGACCGAGGTCTTTTCGAAGGTCGTGTCAGGTTTCAGAACGGCGCCCTTCTTTCCTTCGATCGGATTGTTGTCCAGCCCGATAACGGTCACGGTCGCCCCGCGCTGTTCGAGGAACTGCTTTGGATCGGTCGCCTCGACATCCTCGAAGTTGCGCGCCAGCACCATCGCGACCCGCTTGCCGTGTAGATCAGCCATCATCGATGTCTCCCTCCGTTAGTAAGACGTGTGGTCGTTGGGGTAACAGTACCTCATGTGGGGCATGAGACATGCCTCGTCCCGCATGCCGCATGCCGCATGCCCCGCATTGGTACACTTCTGAGCCGATCGTCGGCAACGTTGGCTGTACAGGCGCCGTATCGTTCCGGGCTGATTCGGATTATGGCGACCAGACGAGGCGCGCTCGATCAACCGCCTTTCAGGCCGGACCGGCATGTGAGAACCAGCACGGTTAGCAAGACCCGCCGCAAAACCAGTTCGAGCGCCGAGGAACATGAGGTCGTCGCCGGTGCGTCGGCACGATCCGTCGACCGCCGTTCGCGGCTGGAGCGGATCGCGCTGTTGGCGCGCATCGGCGCGATCGCAACGCTCACGCTGGTTATTGCCATCTTCACCGCCTTCCAGGTTGCCGGACGCGACAACATCCGCGATGGCGTCCATGCCTTCGGCGTTGACCTGAGTGGGATGTCCGAAACGGAAGCGCGGGCGGCGCTGACGGAAGCGGTCGAGGAGCGCACCAGCGAACCGCTGATCCTGACTGACGGTGGCCGCCGCTGGGAGGTCAGCGCGGCTGAGCTCGGCCTGACAATGGACGTTGACGCGGCGCTGGACGACGCGCTACGCGAGGGACGCACCGGCGTCGGTCCGTCGCGGATGGCGCTGCTCTGGACGCTGCGCGACGAACCAATCGAGGTCGCGATCGACCGGATCGCCGTTCAGGGCAACCTTCTTGACGCTGATCTGGCGCGGCTTGACGCCGAGATCTTTCAGGAAAGGGTCGATCCCGCGCTCAGCATCGACACGCTGACCGGGCCGTCCTACACCAGCGCCCAGATTGGCCGCGAGCTGGATGTCGACGCGACTCGCGGCGCGATCCTGGCGGCCCTGGCGAGCGGAGAGGGTCGGGTCGCGTTGACCATCGACGAAACCGAACCCAGCGCCTGGGACGATGACTACGCCGACGCCCGCCAGCGGCTCGACAACATCTGGGATGCGCCGGTAGAGGTCGTCGCGGCCGGCGAGGTCTGGACGTGGCGATCAGATGAGCTCTCCTACTGGATCGACGTTCACGCCGCTGATGGGCCCGGCAAGCCGGCGCGCCTGACGATCAACGAACAGTGGATCGACGATGTCGTGAATCTGATCGCGGTTTTCACCAACCGCGCGCCACAGAGCGCCCGCGTCTGGTGGGATGTCAGCGGCAACCTGATCAAAACCGCGGAAGGCAATCCCGGCAAACGGTTGCAATGGGACGAATCACGGGCGCTCATCCACGCGGCCTTCCTGGGCGAGAATCCGGCCAACCGCCTGGACGTGCCGGTCGAAATTACGAATCCACCCGCCCTGCCGGAGAACCTGAACTCGCTCGGCATTTCGTCCAACATCGCCGAGGCCAGCACCGAATACGGCGGCGGGCTGCCCGAGCGGATGCACAACATCGAGCTGGCGGCGTCGCGGCTGAACGGCGTCATCGTCATGCCGGGGCAGACCTTCTCATTCAACGGCGAGGTCGGACCAACCACC
>JBBECJ010000078.1:2691-6861 GCA_040881885.1 Thermomicrobiales bacterium
ACCGGGCTGGACCTGAAGTGGACCAACAACACGTCGATGGCTGTCCTAATCGAAGCCGAAACTGACGGTCGGTACTTCACGGTCCGGCTCTACGGCACGATGCCTGGATGGTCGGTCCAGATCGACGAGCCGAAGATGGAAAACATCAAGGAGGCCGACGAAGAGATCGTCTACCAGGCCTCGGACACGATCCCGGATGGCCAGACGCGCCAGATCGAGCGCGCCCACGACGGGTTCGATGTCACAGTCGCGCGGCACGTCACCGAGAACGGCGAGACGCGCACCGGACACTTCAAGGCCAGCTACGGGCCTTCACGCAACGTCGTCCTGGTTGGCTCGTCAACCGGAGAGCTTCCCGAGCAGTATGAAGATCCGTGACGCGTAATCGAGGACGGCTCATTGCGTCACGCATCACGCATCAGTGCCACTGCTGCAACGTCCAGGCCATCTCCCAGAACGCGCGCTCGTAGTGCGTGCTAAGCGTGAACGCCTCGCGGGCCGCCTCGTGGCTCACGTCAGACTCGGTGGCGGCCAAAACGTCAAACCGCGCGATAAGCCAGTCAACGAACGCGCCGTACTCGTCAGACGAGTACTCCTCGATCCAGCGGGCGTAGCGCGCGTCATCGGGCAGACCGCGCTCGTGAAGGTGGTGGCCGATCTCGCGGTAACCCCACTGGCAAGGCAGGACGCTGGCAAAGATCACGAACAGATTGCCGCCGGCAGCCCTAGACAGGAGATGGTCAGTGTACGCCTGACAGGTTGGTGCCGGCTTGACGGCGTCGAGGTCGTCACGGACTCCGCCAAAGGCCGCGTATAGCGCGACCAGCGCGCCGACTTCGACCGACAGCGTCGAACTGACCAGTTCGGCAAGCTTGGTCGCAGTCGGCAGGTCGGGGCTGGTGGCAACTGCCTGAGCGAGGACCCGGACGTAGCGGCGCAGGAAGTTGTAGTCCTGCTCGATGTAGTAGCGAAACGTCGCTTCGGGCAGCGAGCCGTCGCCGATACCGAGAACCGCTGGATGATGGAGAGTCTGCGCATGAGACGCGGCGTTCTCAGCCGCCAGTGTCGCGAAGAGCGAGCGCGTCGACACGTCATCCGCCTCCGACCATGTGGACGACTTCGAGCCGGTCACCGTCGTTGAGGATTGTCGCGTCGTAGGCGTGGCGCGGCAGGATCTCGGTGTTGTACTCGACGGCAATCATTCGCCGCTCGATCCCCTTGCGGTCAATTAGCCCGCCGAGCGTTGTCCCGAGCGGCACGGTCGCGTCGATGCCGTTGAGCTGGACGGTGATAGTTGTCGTTTCGGTCTGTTGCATGTGAACCTCCTTCACACATTCGACGTGGACAGATCTCAGATCGGTCCCGATGAGGTGGCTGAGCATCACGCTCTTAGTTGGTCAGCGGCCTGGCGAGCGGTCACTTCAGGATCGTCCCACAGCAGCAATTCGCGGCCGAGCGCGACACCATGGGCACCGGTCTCCAGGACCGCCGGGATGCGTTCGGTCGTGATGCCGCCGAGAGCGATAACCGGGGCCGGGACGGCGGCGACCAGTTCGGCCAGCCAGTCGAGGCCGCGTCCTGGCGTTCCCCGCTTGCTGGGAGTCTCAAAGACGTGGCCGGCCAGCAGGTAATCGGCTCCGGCAGTGGCGGCGGCTCGCGCTCCCTCGAGGTCGTGGACCGAGCGGCCGATCAGCCGGCCGGCCGGCAGGACGCGGCGCGCGTCCTCGACCGAAAATCCGCGTTCGCCGAGTTGGACACCGTCAGCTCCGGCAACCAGGGCGATATCGAGCCGATCGTTGATGATGAGCGCCGCATCGCCAATGACTGACCGAATGGCCCGCGCCAGTTCCAGCACGGATTCAGTCGCGCCGCCAGGGACACGAACATGAACCGCGTCACAGCCGCCCTGGACAGCCCCCGCCGCGATCCGGGGGTACTCCGCGGCGTCAACGACGAGCGGGCCGATCAGGTGCAGGCGCGGGACAGGGCGACGGCTCACGGCAGGGCCTCCCTGAGACGGCGCGCGGCGGCGGCAGGATCGGCAGCCATGAAGACGGCTCCAACGAGCGCCACGCCGACGGCGCCCGCGCTGACGACTCCGGCCGCCTGCTCGATCGAGATGCCGCCGATTCCGATGACTGGAAGTCTCGTCGCGGAAACGACGCGCCGCAGGCCATCCAGTCCTATCGCCTCGCCGGCGTCCGATTTGGTGCCGGTTGCGTAGACTGGGCCGACTCCGAGATAGTCGGCGCCGTCTGCCTCGGCGTTGCGCCGATCGGCGTCCGTTTCAGGCGAGTAGCCGATGACCGCGTCCGGCCCAAGCAGGCGGCGCACGACGGCCACCGGCATGTCATCGACTCCGAGGTGGACGCCGTCGGCGCCGGCAGCCAGCGCGATGTCGAGCCGGTCGTTGACGATGAGGAGCGCGCCGGCCGCGTGGCAGAGCGGCTGGATGGCCAGCGCCGCGTCGAGCAGTTGCCGGTCGGCCCAGCCCTTGGCGCGGAGCTGGATGGCCGTCACGCCGCCATCGAGCGCGGCGCGGCAGATCTCGACAAGGCGCTCGACCGAACCGGCCCGAGCGTCGGTGACGAGGTAGCGGCGCAGGCGCGGCGCGAGATCGCTCACGCGCTGATCCCGGATGTCGGGCTGCTTGGCGCGGCGGTCAGCCGCTTGTCCATCCGGCCAGCCAGCCAGGCGACGCGGCCAGCCTCGACGCCAAGCGCCATCGCCCGCGCCATCCCGGCCGGGTTGCGCGCCAGTGCAATGGCCGAGTTGACCAGGACGGCGTCGGCGCCGGTCTCCATCGCCAACGAGGCGTCGCTCGGGACGCCGATTCCGGCGTCGACGACGACCGGAACACTGGATTGCTCGACGATCATCTGGATGCGTTCGGTCCGCAGCAATCCCTGACCGGAGCCAATCGGCGCCGCCAGCGGCATGACGGTCGCGCAACCGGCATCCTCAAGCTGCTTCGCGAGGACCGGATCGTCGTTGATGTACGGCAGGACGATGAACCCTTCGGCAACCAGCGTCCGGGCAGCGTCGAGCGTCCCAACCGCGTCGGGGAACAGGTAGAGCGGGTCGGGGATCACTTCGAGCTTGATCCAGTCGGAGAGTCCCATCGAACGGGCCAGCCGCGCGATCCGAACCGCCTCGTTGGCCGTCCGGCAGCCTGCTGTGTTCGGCAGGATCTGGTACCTCGACCAGTCGACCTTCTCCAGGACGCTGCGGCTCTCGGGATCGTCGAAGTCGATCCGGCGTAGCGCGACGGTGATGATCTGGGTGTTGGACGCCTCGAAGGCGCCGATCATCTCGTCGAACGTGCGGTACTTGCCGGTGCCAAGCATCAGCCGCGAGGAGAACTCGCGCCCGCCGATGACGAGCGGCTTGTCGAAGGTCGTTTCGGTCGGTGTCGCGGTCGCGGTCATTGGGCGATCCTTTCTAGATGGAGGACGCTTTCGAAGGCGTGGAAGTGGTTGACAGGTGAGTGTCCGGCGCCGACTTCGTAACCGGCGCGCATGGCGGCGGTCAGGTACTGCTTGGCGGAGACGACGGCTTCAAAAGTCGTCATCCCGAGGGCCAGGCCGGGGGCTAGCGCGGCCGAGAAGGTGCAACCGGTGCCGTGCGTGCAGCGAGTCGCGATCCGGCTTGCGCGCAACCACTCGACCGTCTGGTGGTCGAGATAGAGATCGTCGGCGCTGTCGAGCCGGTGGCCGCCCTTGACGACGACCGCCGCCGCTCCGGCGTCCAGCAGCGCCAGACCGGCCTGGAGCATCTCATCCTCGCTCTCGACCGGGAAACCAACCAGCGCCGCTGCCTCAGGCAGGTTCGGCGTCACGACCGCGCAGCGTGGAATGAGCAGCTCGCGCAGGACGCTGACGGCGTCCTCGGCCAGCAGCGCGTCGCCACTCTTGGCGTGCGTTACCGGGTCGATCACAAGCGGCAAGTCGGGATACTCGGCCAGCACATCGGCGATGGCGCGCACGATGCCTGCCGTCGCCAGCATCCCGGTCTTGGCGGCCTGCGGCCTGATATCGACGATCACCGAGCGCATCTGGGCCGCGACGATCTCCGGCGAGAGCGCGACGAAGCTGTCGACTCCGAGCGTGTTCTGGGCGGTGACGGCGGTGATCGCCGGTGGCAGGGGGCGCCCCGGGTGGATCAGCGTCT
>JBBECJ010000079.1:0-6851 GCA_040881885.1 Thermomicrobiales bacterium
ACTCTGGCTGTACTCAAGGACAGGTCGCGTATCGGCCCGATGGACGCCCAGAACCAGCCAATCGGCGGACGCATCCGCGAGTGTGGAGCCGTATGCTGCGCAGGTGAGACCACAATGTCGGCGCGCGATTGGGCGTGGCGAACAGGGAGGACGATGATGTTCTGGATTCTTGGCTATGTCGCGCTGGTGGTGTATGCCGCCGGGCTATTCACGTGGTCGGTGGCCCACGGTCGCGATGGCGCCGCCGTTGGCATCCTGCTCAGCATCTCCGGTTTACAACTCGCGATCATGGAAACCGTGGCTCCTGGCATCGCGATCGCGATCGCGGTAGCCGGGCTGCTGGCTGTCGGTCGCGACGTTGCCATCGCGTTCCGACTCGGGATGCCCATCGCCCCGGCGCTGGCACGGCTTCGCGGCGAGTCTGCCGAAGAGGCCGCGTAAGGAAAATCCCACTGCGCGTGAGCTATGCTGGCCGGGAGGTGAATCGCCTCCCGGTCGTCGCTGTTCCGTTCGCTAGCTGATCGTTACTCGAAGCCGTAGTCTCCTTCATGGGCGCTCTCGAGGTAGCGCGCGAGCAAACTGACAGCCGCATTCACGTCCGCGATCGACGCCATCTCGTTGACAGTGTGGACGTAGCGGGTCGGAATCGAGATTGTGATGGCCGGCACGCCGCCGCGCGTGCGCTGGGCGCCACCGGCGTCAGTCCCGCCGCGCGGCAGGATTTCGAGCTGGTATGGGATGTCGTTTGCGTCCGCGACGTCGCGCAGGTGCCGTACGAGCTTGTAGTTCGATATCGTCGATGAATCCATGATCTTGATTGCCGCGCCGCTGTTCAACCGCGTGATCTGGTCCTGATCAGCGCCGCCAGGGATGTCCTGCGCGAGCGTGATATCGAGCGCGACCGCGATCTGCGCGTCAACGTTGTAGGACGCCGTCGTCGCTCCGCGCAGCCCGATCTCCTCCTGGGTCGTCGCGACAGCGACGATCTCCGCCTGGGTCGGCCCTGACAGCCGCCGGAGCGCCTCGATCATCTGGAACACGCAGATTCTGTCGTCGAGCGACTTCCCCATAACGTTGTCGCCGACCCGCTCAACGGTGCGGTCGAGTGTGATCATGTCGCCGACTTCGACGCGCTGCTTGACGTCATCGCCGCTCAGGCCAAGGTCAACAAACAGCTCCTCCAGCTTTGGTGGCTTGATATCGCCTGGATCGAGCAGATGAATTGGCTTCGCGCCGATTTGCAGCGCGCCGCGAAGCTGCTCACCTTTGAATCCGTGGACGATGACGCGCTGGGCCGGCAGGACGCGCGGGTCGAAGCCACCGACTGGGTGAAGGCGAATGAACCCCTTCTCGTCGATGTGCTTGACCATGAACCCGATCTCGTCCATATGGGCCATCACGAGCACACGCGGTCCGCCCTGCCCCTTCCGGACTCCGACCACGTTGCCGAGCGCATCGACCGACACGTCGTCGACGAGACCAGCCAGTTCCTCGCGGACGAGCGCGCGAACGGCATCCTCCCTGCCGGCGATGCCGGGCGTCTCGCAGATCCGCTTCAAGAGGTCGAAGTTAAGGTCAGCTCCCGATCCGTGCGACATAGGACTTCACGATCCTTTCACGCCGTACTCGCCTGATAGTACGCTCGAATTGCGGTACTTTCGGTATCTGTTCAGTGACGTTCCGTGCTGCGAGACTCTAGCAGGGTATCCAGGGATGGTCAAAGGTTGTAAGTGGCTGCGCTCCGACGCTGAACTCCGGACAAGGAAACTGCCGATGCGAGGCAAAGAGATCTTATTTGCGCTGATGTCAACTCTTGCGGGGATAGCCCTCGCCGCGGGCGGCTACGTGGCATTCGGCGACCGGGTGAGTCCAGTCGTCTACTACGCATTGCTGGTGATCGGGCTCGGCGCGGGGCTGGTGGCGGTGCGCATCGGTCGTCTTGGACCGTTCGATGGCGAGCTGGGTTCGCCCCGGCATGAGACAGAGCTACGCGATCGCATTCACAGCGAGGTTGATCGCGCGACGCGCTATGACCGCGACTTCAGTGTGCTGGCGGTGCGCCAGGTCGGTGGCTCTGACCGCTGGCGCGCGAGCGTCCGAGGCGCCGACGACATTATCACCTGCCGGCGAGGGCTGGCGATCGTGTTGCTCCCGGAGACCTCGCGAGGCGGCGCGCTGATGCTGCTACGCCGCGCGCTGATGGAGTCGCCATCAGTCGTCCAGGCGGCGCTCGTCAGTTGCCCATTTGACGGCAAGGATGGTGACGAGCTATTATCGGCGCTGCTAGGTCTCGTCCGTGAATCCTCCCAGCCCGGCAAAATCGTCATGCGTGGACCTGAAGCGGTCGAGTCGTTGCCTCTCGGGGCGTGACGGTCACGCGGACCTTCCCGACAGTGTAATCCGGACACGGTTAGAATGCTCGCGGCTCGCCAGGGGACGCTCCTGCCGGCCGCGTCAGTGTGTCCGGGATTTGCAACGAGGGAGTCGGGCGATGCCATTCGATGTCGAGCGCGCGCGTCGTGAAACACCGGGAGTTGAATCCGTTCTCCATTTCAACAACGCGGGATCGGCGCTGATGCCGGTTGGCGTCCTCGACGCTCAGATTGAGCACCTGCGGCTTGAGGCGCAAATCGGCGGCTACGAGGCTGCCGACGCGGCGCGTGACAACGTTGAGCGGGTCTACTCAGCCGCCGCTCAGTTGATCGGCGCTTCACCCGACGAAATCGCTGTGATTGAGAACGCCACCCGCGCCTGGGACATGGCTTTCTACTCGATCCCGTTCAAGCGCGGCGACCGGATTCTGACGGCAATGGCAGAATACGCCAGCAACTTTATTGCCTACCTTCAGGTCGCGAAGACGCATGGCGCGCAGGTTGAGGTCATCCCAAACGATGAACACGGGCAGGTGTCGATCGAACACTTGCAGTCGATGATTGACGACCGCGTCAGGTTGATCGCCATCACCCACGTCCCGACCAATGGTGGCCTCGTGAACCCGGCCGCCGAGATCGGCGCGGTCGCGAAGCAGGCGGGCGTACTCTACCTGATCGACGCCTGTCAGTCGGTTGGACAGTTACCGGTCAGTGTCGATGAGATCGGCTGCGACATGCTGTCCACGACAGGGCGGAAGTACCTGCGCGGCCCTCGTGGCACTGGTTTCCTGTACGTTCGTCGAAGTGTTCTGGACCAGCTCGAGCCGGTCATGCTCGACTTGCACGCCGCGCAGTGGACCTCGCGTGACACGTACACCGTCCGCGACGACGCCCGACGCTTCGAGAACTGGGAGACGAACTATGCCGCCAAGATCGGGCTGGGTGTCGCGATCGACTACGCGCTCGACTGGGGGATGGATTTGGTCTGGGAGCGAGTCCAGGAGCTGGCGGGTCAACTTCGCGCAGGGTTGAACGCAATCTCCGATGTTACGGTGCGAGACATCGGCTCGGTTCAAGGGGGCATCGTCACGTTCACGATCGAGCGACGAGATCTGACTGAGGTCAAGAACGCGCTCGCTGCCCAGGCAATCAATGTCACCGTGTCACGGACGCCGTCGACACGGCTCGACATGGAGGACCGTGGGCTGACTCAGATCATCCGCGCGTCAGTCCATTACTACAACTCGGAGGACGAGGTCGCCCGCTTTTGTTCGGCCATCGAGGCGCAAGCGTAAGGTGTCGCCAGGCGCTTCACGGAAACCGATATCCGGGCGACAATACCCGAGCGTAAGTTGACGAACAGCGAGAGGGAGTAGATCACGTGAGTGACACAACGTTCCCGGTCGTCTTCGACGGCCACAACGACACCGTCCTGAGCCTGACCGGGACCGGACGCTCGTTCTTCGAGAGGTCCGACGAGGGGCACATCGACCTGCCGCGCGCCAAGGAAGGCGGGCTGGGGGGCGGCTTCTTCGCCGTCTTCATCCGCGATCCGCAGAACTTTGAAGAGTTGACTGATCCCGACGAGGCTGCTCGGCAGTCGATGGCGCGCTACCGTGATGTCAGCACGATGCCGCCGCCGATGGGTCTGGACCACGCGCTGCCCGAGGCGATGCGAATGGCGGCGACGTTGTTTCGAGTCGAGCGTGAGTCGCAGGGAAAGGTCAAGATCGTCCGGACCGCCGCCGAGCTCCAGCATTGTCTCGACAACGGAATCTTCGCGATGCTGCTGCACTTCGAGGGCGCCGAGCCGATCGACACTGATCTGGACGCGCTGGAAGTCTTCTACCAGGCGGGCTTGCGCTCACTCGGACTGACCTGGAGCCGGGCAAACGCGTTCGCGCAGGGCGTGCCGTTCAGGTTCCCAAGCTCGCCAGACCTCGGGCCGGGCCTGACCGACGCCGGCAAGAACCTCGTCCGCAAATGCAATGAGCTCGGCATCATGATCGACTTGTCACACATCACGGAACAAGGATTCTGGGATGTCCAGGCGATTTCGACGAAGCCACTGGTAGCGACCCATTCCAACGCGCATGTCATCAGCCAGACCCCGCGCAACCTGACCAACAAACAGCTTGATGCCGTTCGCGACAGCGGCGGGGTGGTCGGCCTCAACTACGCCGTCGCGTTCCTGCGGCCGGACGGCCAGCACGACGCCGACACGCCACTTTCGGTCATGGTCGATCACGTCGACCATCTGGTCGAGAAGCTTGGAATCGACGGCGTCGCTCTCGGCTCCGACTACGACGGAGCGATGATACCAGCCGACCTCAAGGATGCGGCTGGCCTACCCAAACTGATGGCCGCCATGCGTGACCGCGGCTACGACGACGAGTCGCTACGCAAGATCGCGCACGCCAACTGGGTGCGGGTGCTGAAGGAGACGTGGGGCGAGTAACGAGTCGAAAGTTGAAAGCGCAACGGAGACAGGAGTTCGACGGTGGGGGTCGTGCGTTAGCGCCGTTGGGTCAACCCTTTTTCCTTTGCGCTTTCAATTTTCAGCTCGTCGCGACGCTGCGATCACCTTTGGCTTGAGCAGCTGGTTGAGGTTCCCGGCCGTGTAGCCGCCGAGGTCGAGGGTCACAAACGCGTAGCCTGACGCAATGACGCCGGCATTGATCTCATCGCGTAGATCCAGCGCGCGCTGCATGTCGTCCGGTTCAAGCTCGATCCGTGCCACGTTGTCGTGGTGGCGGACACGGAAGCCCTTGAATCCGAGCTTGCGCATCGCGGTTTCGGCCCTGGCAACCTTCTGGAGCTTCTCGACGGTGATTGGGTCGCCGTAGAGGAAGCGCGACGAGAGGCAGGCGAAGGCAGGCTTGTCCCAGGTGCGCAAGCCGAGCTCGTTCGAGATCTCGCGGATCTCGGCCTTCGTCAACCCGGCTTCGACGAGCGGGCTGCGGACATTCCAGTCGCGCGCCGCCCGCAGGCCGGGGCGATGGTCGCCGAGGTCATCAGCGTTGGTGCCATCCAGCACCCAGGCGAATCCGCGCTCCTTCGCGACAGCGACTAGCTTCGAGTACAGCTCGGTCTTGCAGAAGAAGCAGCGCTGGCTGTTGTTGCTGGCGTAGCGTGGGTCGGTTAGCTCCATCGTGTTGACGCGCAGATGCGCGGCTCCGATTTCCGCCGCCAGCGCCTTCGCCTCGTCCATTTCCTCCTCGGGGTAGGTGTCGGACAGGCCGGTCGCCGCCAGGACGCGCTCGCCGAGTACGTCATGGGCAACCTTGAGGACCAAAGTCGAGTCAACTCCCGCGCTGTAGGCGACGAGCGCGGACTCCATCTCGCCAATGATCTGGCGCAACTTCTCGTATTTCGGTTCGGTGTCGGGAGACAATCCATTGCCTTTCAGTCGCGCGTCTTGGCCGGCAGCCGACCCGATGCTACCGGAGCGCGCCCGTCCATGTCAACGACATTACATAATGAAGCGTGGCACGGCAGAATAGAGTTGCTCGATGTTGGAGACGGTTGGTGGCGTTCGTGTCGGAACACCGCGCACCGAGCGCGCCACCAGATGGACGGGTCACTTCGATGTTCCATCTGGCATAGTCACGGCCCTGCGCCGGCGGTGATTGGTGGAGTGCCCTATGGATGATCGAAAGCGCGCTTGATGGTTGAACAACTACGGCGACGAATGTTGATCGGTGTCCTGATCGGCGTCGTCGTTGTCGCCAGCGTCGTCATTTTCAGCGACGCCGGCGCCTTGTCGCGCGCGCTGCGGGACTTCGACTGGCGGCTGCTTCCGCTCGTCCTGACGCTAACAATCCTCAACTACGTCATGCGCTTCATCAAGTGGCAGTACTACTTGCGGCTGCTCGGCGTGACGACGCTCTCCGGTCACGATTCGCTCATGATTTTCCTAGCCGGATTCACGATGGTGATGACGCCTGGGAAAGTGGGGGAGCTGCTGAAGTCGTACCTCGTCCGGCAGCGGGCGGGCGTGCCAATGACGCGAACCGCGCCGGTGATCTTCGCCGAGCGACTTTCGGACGGCTTCGCGCTGTTGGTGTTGTCGGGTGTTGGTCTAACTGTTTTCCGCTACGGATGGCAATTATTGGTCGTGGGCGCCTGTCTCAGCGTCGTCGGCCTGTTCGTGCTGCAGCGTGAAGCGTGGATACACGCGATACTGCGCCGGTTGGAGCGGACGCGACTCGGCCGCGGGCGGGGCAAGGCCATGAGCGAGCTGTACGACAGCACCCGAGCACTACTGCGGCCTCGTCCGCTCGTGACGGCGATCAGCATTGGCGTGATCTCCTGGTTGGGCGAGTGCGTCGCGTTCTTTCTGGTGTTGGTTGGTCTGGGCATTCCGACGACGTGGAGCGTGTTGATGGCCTCGATCTTTGTCTTCGCAGCCTCGACCTGGATCGGCGGCGCGTCGATGCTGCCCGGCGGACTTGGCGCGGCCGAGCTGTCGGTGGCTGG
>JBBECJ010000080.1:0-1217 GCA_040881885.1 Thermomicrobiales bacterium
CTGCGCGCCGCAGCGCGGCAGCCGCAGACAACGCTGGATACGCTGGTCGCATGGCGGGCGCCAGATCGGGATGGAACGCCTCGATGGCCGCCAGGTCAACCGCAGGATCGCCAAGCGCGACTCCTCCAAAGTCGATCACGCCACTCAGACACTGCGCCACCTCGTCGTAGAGCAGATTCTCGCCGCCGAAGTCTCCATGTCGTAAGGCTGGCCGCCAACCGAAGTTCTCCAGCGCTGCCAGATGTTCGCCGAATTGCTTCTCGACCGTGGCGCGGGCATCCGGACGCATGAACGCGAAGAGCTCGTCTCGGAACGCGTCGAGCATTTGTGACCAGAACGCCGCGTCGTCCACCAGCGGGATATCAATGGCAACCTCGTCAACAGGAATCGCGTGTAGCGCGCGTAGGAACTCGCCAACCTGATTCCCGAGGCGCGCGAACGCCGCCGCGTCTCACCGCCGCAGATCGTCAAGCGACTCGCGGCTGAGTGGCCTGCCTGGAAGCAACCTGTACCCCATGTATGTCGGTCGGCGGTCGTCGCCGGTGAACGCGGTGAATGTGGGAGCCGGAACAGCGACGGGGAGACGGCCCTGCAGCGCGCGCAACACGGCAATCTCAATCGCGAGGACCGCTGCCGCATCATCGGTGCGCGGAAAGCGGAATGCCAAATAGTCGTTGACAATCATGACATCGTTGAACTGCCCGGACGCGACGGTAAACGACTTGATTGTCAGTTCAGGATGGCGCTCGCGGATGAGATCAAGCGCGTCGCGCTGCCGGGCCAGAAGCAGGCGTTCCCCGTTGAGATCCTCGTTCAAGTGTCCTCGCCCGTGTTGGTGGATCCGGCGGCGAGCAATGATTTGCCAGTCATTTCGGATGGTGGCGCGATACGGAGCAGGTCGAGGACGGTCGGCGCGACGTCGGCCAGACGCCCTCCATCTCGCAAGGCCGTCTTTCGATGTGGAGCGTTGTCAGGCGAGACGATGATGATCGGGACGGGGTTGGTGGTATGGGCAGTCATTGGCCGGTCGGTTCCAGGAACCAGCATCTGCTCGGCATTGCCGTGGTCGGCCGTGACGATAACGGTTCCGCCAGCGGCGAGCGCGGCGTCGATTATTCGCCCGAGTTGGGCGTCAACAGCTTCGGTAGCTTCGACGGCCGCGCTGATCACGCCCGTGTGCCCAACCATGTCACAGTTGGCGAAGTTGACGACGACGA
>JBBECJ010000081.1:0-1216 GCA_040881885.1 Thermomicrobiales bacterium
ATGGGTCCGTCCCTACGACATTGAATTGGCGTCCACGTCCGCGATTGATTGGGAGGCGAATCAATGTCCGACGACCATCCGATTGGCATTCCGGAGAGCGCGATCGCGCTGTTCGCGCACCCGGACGATCCTGAGTTCCTGGCCGGCGGGACGATCGCGCGCTGGACGGACGCCGGCTGTCGCGTGGCGTACGTGATCATGACCGACGGGCGGGCCGGGGACATGGGCCTGCGCGGCGTCCCGGACCCGATCTCGGAGGCGCATCTCGTCCAGCGCCGGCAGGAGGAGCAGCGAGCGGCCGGGGCGCTGTTGGGGGTCGAGGATATCACCTTTCTAGGCTATCATGACGGCGAGCTGATGCACACGCTGGAGCTACGGCGGCAGCTCGCGCGGGAGATCCGGCAGCGCAAGCCGCAGGCAGCGCTGCTGTTCGACCCACAGCGGCGGCTGATGCCGGGCTACGTGCAGCATCCGGACCACTGGACGAGCGGTGAGGCCGCGCTGGCGGCGCTCTTCCCGCTGGCTGGCAGCCCGCGGGCGTTCCCCGAACTGCGCGAGGAGGGGCTGGAGGCGCACGCGGTCCCAGACCTGTATCTCGTCGCGGCCGTTGAGCCGAACTACCAGGTCGATATCACGGCGACGATCGAGCGCAAGGTCGCGGCGATGCGCTGTCACACGAGCCAGGTCGCCGATCCTGAGCGGCTGGAAACGATGATGCGCGGGATGGCGCAGGCGGCGGCCGGCGAGACCGGCTACGACTACGCCGAGGCGTTCCACTTCATTCGGATGGGCGCGCGCGACCTTGTCTTCGCCCTCAAGTAGTAACCCCTCCCCAACCCCTCCCCTAAGAAGAGAGGGGCTTTCGATACCTGGCGGCAAAAGCCCCTCTTTTCTTAGGGGAGGGGTTGGGGAGGGGTTTCGTGACACATACTGAACCTGTAAGGGTCGCGCTCGACCTGCGGCTGGCCGGCTACCGGGGCGGTGGGATTGCTCGCTACGCGCGCGAGTTGCACGCGGCGCTGCTGGTGACAGACGGCGTCGACATTCGCGCCCTGCGATCGCGCCGCGACACGGCGACGGCGCCGAATGATCTCCGGCTGCGGACGCCGCCACATCACCGGCTGGAGCAATTCGCTGTGCCGGTCGAGCTGGCGCTGGCGCGCTACCGGCCGGCGATCTACCACGCAACCGATTTCATCGCCCCACGTCTGCCGGG
>JBBECJ010000082.1:0-6833 GCA_040881885.1 Thermomicrobiales bacterium
CGAGCAGGAGATCGCCTGGCTGATCGAGCGCGAGATCCACGAGCGCGGCGGCGAGTTCGTCTCGTTCCACACCGGCATTCGGATCGGCGGCGGCCCAGCCAGCCGGGGCGGCTCGATCCACGATTCGATCACGACCCAGCGACTTGAACGCGGAACGGTCCTGGCGTTCGACTTTGGCCTGCTGAAGGATGGCTACTGCTCGGATTTCGGCAGGACAGTCTTCGTCGGTGAGCCATCCGAGGAGTATCGGATGGTCTACGACCTCGTCATGCGCGCTCAGGCGGCTGCCATCACAGCCATGCGCGACGGCCAGATCACGGCAGCCGGGCTGGACAGGGTCGCGCGCTCGATCATCGCCGACGCGGGCTACGGAGAGCAGTTCATCCACCGCCTCGGTCACTCGATCGGCAAAGATGTCCACGAGCCGCCGTTCCTGCTCGAAGGCGACGACACGCTGCTTCAGACCGGAATGTGCTTCACGATCGAGCCGAGCGTCTTCATGACCGACGGAGCCTTCATCCGCGTCGAGGATGTCGTAATGGTCACGGTCGACGGCGGCGAGAATTTCAACGCAACCGGGCACGAGCTGAGAGTGCTGGACCTGTGACGAGGGACGAGGCATGAGGGATGAGGGACGGGGCACGGGACACGTTTCTCATGCCCCATCCCTCATGCCTCGTCCCTTCGTCAGCGTCGTCCGATCGCCTGCGCCAGTGGGACGGCCTGGGCTTCCTGCCAGGCGCCCATCGCGCGGTACTTGGCGTAGCGGGCGTCGAGGAGAGCGCGTTCTCCTCCAGCGCCGCGCTTCCAAAGGTCGTCGAGCTCGATCAGGTGGCGCTCGATGGCGTCGCCGGTCGTGCTAATCGTGGCTTGTGGATCTTCGTGAGCGGGATGGTTCTCAAGAATGACTTCGTCGATCAGACGAAAGTCGAGCAGGTCGGCGGCGTTGACTCGCATCGCGGCGGCGGCGTCCGGCGCGCGGCTGGCGTCCTTCCAGATGATGGCCGCGCATGCTTCGGGTGACGCGACTGAGTAGATCGCATTCTCCAGCATCAGGACCCGGTCGGCGACGCCGATCGCCAGCGCGCCGCCGCTGCCGCCCTCACCGATGATGACGGCGATCGACGGGATCGACAGGTCGGCCATCGCGAAGACGTTGGCGGCGATCGCGAACGCCTGGCCGTTCTCCTCGGAGGCGAGGCCGGGGTCGGCGCCGGGCGTGTCGATGAACGTGATCAGCGGCATCCCGAACTTTTCGGCCTGGCGCATCAGCCGCAACGCCTTCCGGTAGCCTTCCGGCTTTGGCATGCCGAAGTTGCGCTGGATGTTCTCGCGCGTCGTCTCGCCCTTCTGGTGGCCGGCGAGCATCACTGTCCGGCCCCGGAAGCGGCCAATGCCGCCGACCATCGCCGCGTCGTCGCCGGCGGTGCGGTCGCCGTGCAGCTCAACGAATTCGTCGCAGAGACCGCTGATGTAGGCCAGCGAGTGCGGCCGGTTGGCGTGGCGCGCAAGCAAGACGCGGTCCCAGGGAGCGACACTGGTCGTAGGCAACTTACTCGCCATCAACGGCTCCTGTCGGGATAACCTCGATAGCCTCGATAGCCTCGCTCCGCCGCCGTCGTGGCCGCCTGCCTGGGCGGACGCCGGCGTACAGGTCGATCAGGGCCGACAGCGTCCGGATCAGGCCGTGGCGTGGAACCACCTGGTCGATCATGCCGTGTTCCAGCAGGAATTCGGCGGTCTGGAATCCGGGCGGTAGCTTCTGACGGGTGATCTGCTCGATCACCCGCGGACCGGCAAACCCGATCAGCGCCTCCGGCTCGGCCAGGATCACATCGGCGACGGTCGCGTAGCTGGCGGTCACGCCGCCGTAGCACGGATCGGTGAGCAGCGAGATGTGCGGCAGGTGGGCGTCGCCGAGCCGGGTCAGCGCCGAGGTCGTCTTCGCCATCTGCATCAGTGAGAACAAGCCCTCCTGCATCCGCGCGCCGCCCGAGGCTGAGACGGTCAGCAGCGGCAGGCCGTCCTCGACGGCCCG
The DNA here is from genome assembly GCA_040881885.1 of Thermomicrobiales bacterium. Classification (GTDB taxonomy): domain Bacteria; phylum Chloroflexota; class Chloroflexia; order Thermomicrobiales; family CFX8; genus JBBECJ01. Next base: position 2,039 of record JBBECJ010000082.1, read on the forward strand.
TTCGCAGGCGCGGGCGAGCTTCTCGCCGTAGACCGACCCCATGCTGGCGCCCATGAAGGAGAAATCGGTCACGGTCACAGCCACCGGCTTGCCGTCGAGCTTGAGCTTGCCGGAGATGAGCGCCTCGCCGACGCCGGAGCGGGTCGCCGTCTTCTGCGCCTTGTCCAGGTACGGCTCGTTGTCAACGCAGAAACCGAGCGGATCGGATGTCGTGAGCTCGGCGTCCCACTCGACGAATGAGTCCTCGTCGGCCAGCATCTCGATCCGTTCGCCGGCGGAGAGGCGAAAGTGATGCGCGCAGCGCTGGCAGACACGCAGGCTGCGCATATGCTCCTTAGTGTAGACCAACTCGCCGCACTTCGGGCATTTGACCCACAGGTCGTCGGGCACGAGCGAGCGCGGGTCGTCGTCACCCGAGGTCGTAAACTTCGGCTGGCGTCGGAAGAGTTCTCTCATCGATGTCCTGGCGCCGTCCAGCGCGGGCCGCGTCCCGGCAATATTGAATGCATTCCACCCTGCACCGCAAACGTGGCGATAGCGGCGCAGTATAGCATAGCGTAGGCTACCCCTTGACCGAATCCCGGCTGCATGTATCTTGCGTGACAGGGGACGTGGGCGTCCTGACCGGCATCCATGCACACGATCCTCGTTGATCTGATCTGGTGGACACGGACCGATTGCCAGCGCGAGGATTCGGTCCGCAGGACACGGAAGGACGACCGATGGCGTCGGAGCGCGAGAAGACAGTCGCGATGATCCTGGCCGGCGGACAGGGCGAGCGGCTCAGCGTGCTGTCGCGTCAGCGCGCCAAGCCGGCCGTCATGTTTGGCGGCAAATACCGCATCATCGACTTCACGCTCTCCAACTGCGTCAACTCCGGCATCTACGACGTGGCCGTCCTGACCCAGTACCGGCCACACTCGCTCAACGATCACATCGGCCACGGCCGCGCATGGGATCTCGACCGGGCGACCGGCGGCGTCCGCGTGCTTCAGCCGTACCTCGGCCGGGCGCGCTCGGACTGGTATCGCGGAACCGCCGACGCGATCTACCACAACCTGTTCTACGTCGAAGAGACTCGCGCGACAGATGTCCTGATTCTGTCCGGCGACCACGTTTATGCGATGGACTATCGCCCGATGCTGCAACTGCACCGCGAGTCCGGCGCCGATGTCACAGTCGCGGTCCAGCCGGTGCCGTGGGAGGACGCCAGCCGCTTCGGCGTCATAACGGCTAACGACGACGGGCTCGTGCTGGATTTCGACGAGAAGCCGGCCAACCCGCGCAGCAACCTGGCCTCGATGGGCGTCTACGTCTTCAGGGCCGAGATCCTGCGCGAGGTCTTCCGCCGCGAGGACGCCGGCCGGACGATGATCGACTTCGGCCACGAGGTCATCCCGTTCCTGATCAACGACGAGAGCGTCTACGCCTACCGCTTTCATCGCTACTGGCGCGATGTCGGAACGTTGCAATCCTACTGGGAAGCCAACATGGAACAGCTCCAGGATGTGCCAGGGTTGAATCTGTATGACCCCGACTGGCGCATCCATACCCGCAGCGAAGAGCGCCCGCCGGCCAAGGTGATGGACGGCTCGCATGTGTCTCGGGCAATGCTGTCGAACGGCTGCATCATTATCCGTGGGTCGGTCACCCACTCGGTCCTCTCGCCGGGCGTAACGATCCATGAAGGAGCGGTCGTCCGCGACTCGATCATCATGACAGACGCCGTCATCGGTCCGTACGCGCAGATTGACCGCTGCATCATCGACAAGCACGTCGTGATCGGGCCTGGATCGAAGCTTGGCGTCGGCGAGGACTTCTCGTCAAACTGGCTCGAGCCGTCGTGGATCAACACCGGACTGACGATCGTCGGGCGCGCCGCGCGCGTGCCGGCGCGGGTGACAGCCGGTCGCAACGTTCTGATTGGCGCGGATGTCAAGGAGTCCGACTTCGAATCGCTGGAGATCAGCAGCGGCGAGACGGTCGATCCCAGAGTGCCGGTCTGGGCCTGAACGGCCCTCGCGGCGTGGTGTACGTACATATGGTAGAGTCCAAGTTGTGAAGCGGAGCGGATAACGATAGGTGAGCGTTTGTGGCTGACCAAACCAGCGCCCCCCGTCGGGGCGATCGGATAGACGACCTGTTGGCGCTGCTTCCTGTGGCGCCGTCTCGCGCAAGCGGACGTGGAACCGAAGGATGACCCACGCGTTGTACGAGCGACGGTGGGTTGCCGTTCGAATCGTTACTGGCGGGCTATGTATACGTCCCAGAGTCACCTGTTACGCTTGGGATGACCCGCGGACACGGGCGTTGGCGGGCGAGTCCATCGTCCGGCAGGAGAGTGGCCATTTCCTCCGAACAGACATTCAGCCACAGACGATTGATATCGACGCCCGGGCAGGGCAACGGTGGGCCGCGTTCCGGCGCGGGAAACGGCAGGCGGCTTCCTGCTGGTCAGTTGGATCAGGCAGGCGGCGTCCGCGCGGACACGAGGAGTGAGATTGGTGATCGACACCGTGCGTCTTAGCGGAACCGAGCTGCAACAGCGACAGGTCGTTGACCTGGAGCAGCTCGTGGCCGATCTGCCTGACAGGCAGAGGCAGATATTTGAGCGGCTCTATCATGTCAGCCCGTCGGTCGGGCGGCTGAACCCGCCGGCCCACATGCGGCGTTGGATCGACAAGTACTTCGGCAGCATCGACAGCGTCTCGGAACAGAAGGTCATCAAGGTCACCAACCGCTGGACGCTCGAAGGATCGCTCTTCAATGAATTGCGGGCGCGCCGGCCGCTCGAAGCCAGGATCCCGGCTGACCTAGCCGAAGAGATCGCCCGGACAGCTCCCGACCCATTCTGCGAGCCTGAACTGAACACTCCCGAAGATGTCTTTGGGCGCATTCGCGGGCGGCACTCGATCACCGCCAGCAATATCGCCAAGTACGACGGATTCCATGGCGTCGTCATCTTCGAAGATCACGATCCGCTCGCCTTCACCGCCGAATCGGTCCAGGACGCGATCGATGTCTCGAAGCGCTGGTTCGAGCAGTGTCACGCGATCGACGACTCAGCCGTCTATCCGCTCGTGATGTGGAACTGCCTCTGGAAGAGCGGCGCCTCGATCCCGCACGGCCATATGCAGGTCAGCCTGACGCGCGGCATGCACTACGGCCAGATCGAACGGCAGCGGAGGGTGGCCGCCGAATACCGCCGCGAGCATGGCAGCGACTACCACGACGACGTGTTCGCGGTCCACGAGGCGCTCGGGCTGGGCTTCCACCATAGTGGCGCGCGCGTCCTCGCCAACCTCACGCCGCGCAAGGAAAAGGAATGCGTCCTGCTCGGGACAGCGCTGGATGAGACGTTCGTCGGCGCGCTCTACGATGTCCTCAACACGCTGACCGGCGAACTGAACGTCGTCTCCTTTAACCTCGTGATCTGGCTTCCACCAATGGAGCAGACCGAGGAGAGCTGGGCGGACTTCCCGGTCATCGCCCGGATGGTCGACCGCGGCGACCCGCTCAACCGCACCGCCGACTTCGGCGCGATGGAACTCTACGCCGCCAGCGTCGTCTCCAGCGACCCCTTCAAGGTCGCCGGTGCTCTCCGCGCTTCGTTAGGTGTCGAATAGCACAAAGGTCACGATGTAATCGAGCGAAGCTCGGAACGGCGCTGTAGCGACAGCGGATCGAGTTGTTCCGAGATGCATCGTGCGGCGTTTGAAGTAGCTTCGGTCACATGTTGGATTTCCTCATCCGATACCATGTGAAAGGGGTAGACAACGGACAACCCGGCGATGCACGTTCCGCGACTATTGACGATCCCGGCCGCGACAGCTCCGACGCCGATGTATGTCTCCTGCCGGCTGACCGCGATACCTGCCCTGCGGATGTGTTCCAGTTCTGTGGTTAGTCGATCGAACGTCCCAATCGTATGCGGTGTTAGTTGGGGGAGTGGATCCGGACCGACGATTTCTCGTACCCGTGCCTCCGCAAGCGACGCCAGGAGCAACTTCCCAATCGCTGCCGAATGGTAATGGGGACGTTGTCCAACCTCAAAAGCTACGCGCACAGACCCTGTGCTTTGTATGGTATCGATGACGGTGAAGACATCTCCAGATGGAACTCCGAGACACGCTGAATGGCCACAAGAACGCGCGAGTTCCTCCATGACTGGTCGAGAGATCTTTTCCAGGATGAGAAAGGGTTGGTAGACTGCTCCGACGGCGAAGGCTTGCGGTCCGATCCCATACGACCGGTCAGCGGGATCCTGAACGACGAAACCCTCCCGGGCCATCGTTGCAAGCAATCGCGAGACCACACTCTTGCTGAAACCGAGTTTGCGGGCAATGTCCCCTACTGCCCATTCTGGCTGTGCCGGTGTGAACAGGCTCAGAATCCGTAGCGAACGCCGAACGGATTGAATCGATCCGTCGGGTGAATCTTTCACAGTCCCTCCAGGTTCCTGGCCATCACTTGATTCGCCGATCGACCATCATGTGCGCAGCGATCGTCGCGATTCTGAAACGCGCGAGAATTGCCCCGCTGACCAGTATCGCAGTTCAAGCCAGGACTGGCCCGTTGAGGCAGCTTCGTTCCTGCCGCCGTAATCGGTGACGTGGTCGCCACGGATGATGCCCGATCGAAGCATTTACGAGGAAACACGATCCGCCATCCCGGCAGGTGTTCCGACCATCTCCGCGCGCAAGCCACGAATCGAACGGGTGCGCCCCAATCGAACGCGACGTAACTGTTCAGGCTTGCGGGGAAGTGAGCATCTGGCGGCAAGCGAGGAAGGGAT
>JBBECJ010000083.1:0-6812 GCA_040881885.1 Thermomicrobiales bacterium
GGCATGATCGACCTCTCGCCAATGATCGCGGTCTTTCTGATCATCATCCTGCGCTCGATGATCCAATCCGCTCTGAATTCCTAGCGACCCGGGCCGCTGACGAATGCTTACCCGGCCGTGTCTCGGCGGACACGCCTCCGTCCACGGCGCGGCGCGGCGTCACTCATCGTCCCGAGAACGGTCAGATCACTGGGCGCCAGGACGAGATCTTCGCCAGAATCGAGCCGAATCGTGACCAGCTCCTTCAGGATGTGGAGCGCGTGGACGTAGCCAGGACCTTGTTCGGTGGTGACTTCCTGACCGAGCCGGGGGAGCCGCGTGCGCGAGTCTGCGTACTGTTCGTTCTCGTAGGAGAGGCAGCAAAGGAGCTTGCCACACACGCCGGAGACCTTGTCCGGGTTGAGCGACAAATCCTGGGTCTTCGCCATCGTCATCGAGACATCGGCGAATTGCGGCAGCCAGGTCGAGCAGCACAGCGGCCGGCCGCAGCGCCCGAGGCCACCCAGCAGGCGTGCCTCGTCGCGTGGGCCGATCTGGCGCAACTCGATCCGGCAGCCGAACTGACGCGCCAGGTCGCGCACGAGTTCGCGGAAATCAACGCGGCCGTTGGCAGAGAAGCTCAGCGTCAGCCGAGTACCGTCGAACGAGTACTCGGCGGAGATCGGCTTCATCGGTAGCCGGTGGTCGCGTACGCGTGCCGCAAAGACGCGCAGAGCGTTGCCCTGCTCGGCGCGCTTCGCTTCCGCGAGCCGCAGATCGCCGTCGGATGCGACACGGACAATTGGCCGCAGCTCGCCTTCGAGCGTGCTGGCGATCACCTGTTGCGGGGCGATGACGACCTTGGCCAACTCCTGCCCTCGCGACGATTCAACGATGACGTGTTGGCCGATCTGCAAGTCTGCGCTGGACGGATCAACGTAATACGTCTTGCCCGAGTCACGGAAGCGGACGCCGGCAACGGCCGCGGACGGCGCCTCGACCGAGGCGCCCTCGACGACAGGCAGCGCGCATTCGCAGCCGTCGCAACCACAGGCGATCTGGCCTGCCCGGAAGGCGCTGGCGGGACCCATCAGCCGAACGCGATCGCGGAACCGCTCACGAGCGGCAGCGTGATCGGCGTGTGCGGCTCCAGCAACCAGGCTCAATCTGGCCATTGCATCACCATTGCGTGCAGCGCGATCCGGGCCTGAACGTTGCTCTCCAGATCGCTTCCGGCCCGTTGGGTTGCCCAGAGCGCGCGGTAGAGGTCCGAAACCTGTCGGCTCTCGGCGAACGGGGCCAATCGGTCGGCAACTTCTGGAAACGAGATCCGCTCGTCCAGGCCGCTACGCAGCAGCAGCGCGTCCCGCCAGAGGCCGGTCCAGATATCCAGCAGCTCGAACGTCGTGTCGCGCTTCTTCGTATGGTCGCGGGCGATCGTGCCGGTAATCGCAATCCGTCCCAATGGCGTCGTGACGTGCTCGAAGGCCGTCTCGACCTGCTCGCGGCGTTTCGCCTGCGCCCTCGGGTCCTCGGCCATTCGCACCGCCCAGGCGATCCTCCCGTGCGCGCTGCGCGCCAGCCGCTCGGCGGTCGCGTCCTCAACGCCTCGCCCGGCAAGCGTCGATCGAATGGCATCGAACGGCACGGCGCCAAGCGCGATCTGCTGGCAACGCGAGCGGATCGTCTCGGACAACTGATCGGCGCTGCGGGCGATCAGGACGATGACGGCGTAAGGCGGCGGTTCTTCGAGCGTCTTGAGGAACGCTTCGGGGGCGTCGTTTGAGAACTGCCCGGCGTCGTCGATGATCTGCATCTTCCAGCGGCCGAGCATCGGCCGGGTTGCGATGTCGTCGCGCAGCCACTTGACCGCGTTGATCGACAAGCGCTGCCGGGCGCGCGACTGGTCGCCTCGCGGGCGCGCGATCATCGTCTCCTGCCAAGCCATATCGGCGATGACGATGTCCGGATGGACGCCGCGCAGGACGCGTCGGCAGGCGTCACACTCGTTACAGGGCCGTTCCTCCGGCATTGCGTCGCAATTCAGCGCCCGGAACAACGCCAGCGCCAGCGAGGTCCGCCCAACGCCCTCCTGGCCGGTGATCAGGTAGGCGTGCGAGACGTGCCCGCTTGCGACGGCTGTCGCCAGCCCTTCGACTGCCGCCGCGTGACCGGCGATGTTCCAGCGCGCCAGGCTGGCGGGATCGACGCTCATGCCGCGCGCACCCGTTTCTTTGGCCGCGTCATCTTGTCGACGCTGCGCTCGAGTTGTTCCCCGCGCGAGAGCTTCTCGACGAGCTGGTCGCGTTCGCGGCCTCCAACCGTTACCTCAGTCGCCGTTTCGAGAAGATGGTCGTGAATCTCGGTTGCGTGCAGAATAGTGACCGGCGTGTCCTCCATATGCACCTCGACGTTGTCGGCGACGAAGACGATCGCGCCGGTTGGCTCGATCGTCAGGTTCTCGGCGGTCAAGAATTCGCGCACCGACTTGACCTGCTCGTCGTTCTCGATGGATGGATTGCCGAGTTGCGGGCCACCGAGTGAGAAGGCCGACAGCAACGGCGAACGGCGCTGACGCCAGCGAGTGCCCTTGACGCTCAACCGGCCGTGCGCCTCGCGACTCGTCATGACCAGCACGCCCGATGGCGAGATCAAGACGTGGTCCGGACGCCGGCCGGGAATGTCGGGATAATGTATCAATGTATAGCGGTCGTTGAGCGCCTTAAGCTGGTTGTCGATAACAACGTCGGTACGTGGGCGGCGCGCCCAGCGCGTCATCTGTTGCATACCGCCGTTAAAGAAGATGAAACCGAAGGCGAGACCGACCATCGCGAAAAGCAAGATGTCCGGCTGGAGGAGGTACACCCCCCATGACGCGAGCAGGAGCACGAGCCCGACCCCGACCATCAACTGGGCGGCGCGCTTGCGTCGCTTGATGTATCCGACGTTTCGCACGACGCGCATGGCGGATCAACTGCTTTCCCCGGCAGGTGTCAATGACGATGTCAAAGACATGCTGAATCATGGCCCGGACGACACTCGTCTGAACTACCAGCAGTCTAGCATGGCCGGAAAGCGGCTCCAACGTTTGCGACAGCCGCGGAACCGGCCGTCGACGGTGGCACGGGCGCTCCGGCGTCGGTGGAATGTGCCGCGTCGCCCCTGTCCTCCTGAGCGGCAGCGAAGGATGACAAGAGGAACACGCTTGTCCTCGGACAGCGCAGTCCATTTCTGGAAGCCACAAGGCGACCACCGTGCCGATTGATGTCTCAATCGTCGTCGTGAATTGGAACGTGGCCCACCTGCTGGCGGGTTGCCTGCGTTCGGTCGTGACCGAAGTTAAGCGGTCGGGACTGACAACGAGTGTCGTCGTTGTTGACAACGCTTCGCCCGATCGGCGCTTTCGGGAGGTCGTGCGTGCGATTCCCGGCGTCGAGTTGCTCGAACTGGACGAGAACCGGGGCTACGCGGCGGGCTGCAACGTGGGAATCCGGCAGGTTCGGAGCGAAGCGGTGCTGCTGCTGAACCCCGACACTGAATTGTTGCCGGGGTCGCTCTCCACGCTCTGGAAGACGCTATTGATCGCGCCACACGTTGCGCTGGCGGCGCCGTTGCTGCTGAACCCGCCAGGCTCGATACAGTCAGCTGGTTATCGCTTTCCGGGTATCGCGAACGTGCTGTTCGACCTGTTCCCGCTCCATCCCCGGTTGGTTGAATCGCCACTGAACGGTCGCGTGCCGGTTGGAGACGGCGTCCAGCCTGTCCGGATTGACTACCCGCTCGGAGCGGCGATGCTGCTGCGCCGGACGGCGCTGGACGCAGTCGGCCCGCTCGACGAGACGTACGGCATGTACAGTGAGGAGATCGACCTCGCCAAACGGCTGGCCGATGCCGGCTGGACGACGCTGCTGGCGCCGTCGGCGCGGGTTATTCACCACGGCGGGCAATCGACCGGCCAGCGTCCCGACGCGATGCACGAGGCGCTCTGGCTGAGCCGGGCGCTGTACTTCGAGCGACACGGCACGCGCCAGCAACGCGTGGTCATCGCGAAGATCGTCGTGGCGGGGCTGACCAGGGCCGGCCGGAACGCCAATCCCGAACGGCGCCTGGCGAACGATCGCATCCGCGAACGGTTCCGGCAGATCGCGGATCTCCGATGACGGCGTCCGATCAGATCGTCGCGATCGTCCTGACGCTGAACGAGGCCGAGCATCTGCCTGACTGCCTGGCGTCGATCGCGATGCTGACCGATCGGGTCATCGTCCTCGATTCAGGATCGGACGATGGCACGCAATCAATTGCCTCCGCGCATGGGGCCGAACTGCGAACGCGAGCGTTCGACGGCTACGCCAACCAGCGCAACGCGGCATTGGAGATGGCAGGCGACGCCGACTGGGTGTTGTTTCTTGATGCTGACGAACGGATCGCCGTGTCAGGCGCCGCCGAGATCCGCACGACAATCGTCGGAGCTGGTCCGGACCTGGCCGTCTGTTCGCTGCCACGCCGCAACACCTTCTTTGGACGCGAGCTGCGCGGTGGCGGCTGGTGGCCTGACTACCAGGCACGTCTGCTGCGCCGTGGTAGAGCCTGCTTCGATCCTTCGAAGCAGGTGCACGAGGTCGTCCGGTTCGAGGGCGAGAGCCGCCATCTGGCTGAGCCGATCACTCACCTCAACTATGCAACCCGTAGCGAATTCATCGCCAAGCAACGCGCGTACACGCGTCAACGCGTTGCGCAATCCGCGACGACCGCCATGCCGCGCCGTCGGGCGTACGTCGGCGCTCCGGCGCGTGAGCTGTTCCGGCGCTTCGTTCGGTTGAAGGGCTACCGCGATGGGCTGACCGGCTTGTTCGTCGTCGGCGTGCTGGCCGTCGAGGAGGCGCGGGCGGTCTGGTTGCTACGCTCGAAGGCGCGACGCTCGTGAACGGACGGGTCGCGGCTGTCGTCGTCTCGTACAACGTTCGGGATCTGCTGTTGGCGTGCGTGGAGTCGTTGGTCGAGGCAAAGCGACTCGGGGAACTGAACGCGATCGTCGTCGTCGACAACGCGAGCCGTGACGGCAGCGCCAGAGCCGTCCGCGCCAGGTTCCCAGAGATCGCGGTTATCGACGCGCCAAACCGTGGCTACGGAGCCGGCGCGAACGTCGGGATCGCGGCGACCGACCACGAGTACGTCCTGATCCTGAACCCGGACACGGTCATCCCTCCCGGAACTGTCGCGGGACTCGCCAGCTTCCTCGACGAGCATCCCTGGGTGGCGATCGTGGGGCCGCTGTTGCGGCGCCCGGATGGTAGCGTTCAGCCAACGCGGCGTCGCTTTCCAGAACAGCTGACGCCGCTGTTCGAGAGTACGATCCTGGAGCAGTGGTGGCCCGGTAATCGCTGGGCGCGACGGTTTCAGATGCGCGACACGTCCACGCCGGAGAACGAGTCGCAAGACGTTGACTGGGTGGTTGGGGCGGCGCTGCTGGCGCGACGGGCGGCGATCGAACAGGTAGGCGGATTTGACGCGTCGTTTCGGATGTATTCCGAGGAGGTCGAATGGTGCTTGCGCTTCCATCAGCGTGGGTGGAAGATCGCCTATTATCCCACCGTCGAGATCATCCACCACGAGGGAGCCAGCGCCAGCCAGGACGTTTCCGCCCGCCAGGTGGAGTTCGACACGAGCCGCGTCCGCCTGGCGCGCCGGATGTATGGCAGCCCGACGGCGGAGTTGGTGCGGGCCGGCCTGCTGTTTGGCTACGGGTTGCAACTGGCGCGTGAAAGCGTGAAGTGGGCGCTCGGCAACCAGCGGGTGTTGCGCCGGCGCCGGATCGCCCTCTACGCCGGGGCGATCCGCTCTGGACTGCGCGATCGACGCGGGGTGTCGTCGTGAGCGACCCCAAGGTGTTGTTCGTCACTGGTGAATACCCGCCGCTGCCGGGCGGCGTTAGCGACTACACCGCCAACCTGCGTCTGGCGCTGGCGGCGATGGGTTTTCGAACCGCCGTCCTCTCGTCACGCGGCGCTTCCGGCGAGGATGTTTGGACAGTGCGGCGCTGGGGTTGGCCGAGCGTTGGCCGCGTGCTGCGGCTGGCGCGACGCGAACGGGCCGACATCGTCCACATCCAGTATCAGGCCGGCGCGTTCGCGATGCACCCTGCTCTCAACCTGTTGCCATCGGTCGTCTCGCGCCGCCTGCCGGTCGTGACGACCTTCCATGACCTGCGGGCGCCGTACCTGTTCCCGAAGGCCGGACGGCTGCGCAAGGCGACCATCGTTCGGATGGCGCGCGGCTCTGACGCCGTGATCGTGACAAACCCCGGTGATGCCCGCGCGCTCGCTAACGAAGGCATCGATCCGAACCAGATTCCGATCGGGCCGAACCTGCCGCCGCCAGGACGAGCAGGCGAGCTTGAACCGGATACGGTCGCGTTCTTTGGCTATCCCGCGCGCTCCAAGGGAATCGAGGACTTAATCGCGGCATTGGGCGGGTTTCCCGCTCCGCGCCCGTCGTTGCTACTGGTCGGCGCTCAGGGGGAGCCAGGACTGGCGAACGACATCGTGTCCGCCATCCAGATCGACCGGTTGGCTGCCCAGAGCGGTGTTCAGGTTCGGCGAACCGGCTTTCTTCAGGAGCGCGAGGCGAGCGAGGCGCTGGCGCGGGCCGGAGCGATCGTCTTGCCGTTTCGTGACGGCGCCAGTCAGCGTAGCGGGTCGCTGCTGGCGGCGCTCCGCACGGGACGTCCGGTCGTCACGACCGCGCCGCGCTCGGCTGGCGACCTCGGCGAGTTGACAACGGGCCTATTTCATCATCGGTATGCCTGGCGAGACGGTTGAGACGATCGACGAGAC
>JBBECJ010000084.1:0-1213 GCA_040881885.1 Thermomicrobiales bacterium
GGACGCGCACCCGAACAAGGGCGAGGCTGCGGCCATCGCCCCTACGCTGAGACGCACCACGCATTACGCATCACGCATTACAGGGGAGGTAATCGGATGATCGTCATCATGCAACTGGGATACTCGAAAGCCGATCTGGACCGCGTTGTGGCGCGGATCGAGGAAGCGGGATTGCGGACGCACCTGTCGGTTGGCGACAACACGGCCATCGTCGGCGTCGTCGGCGTGCCGATCCCGCCGGAATTGCAACAGGACCTTGAGGTCGTTAGCGGCGTCGAGGAGGTGCTGCGCGTCACGAAACGCTACAAGCTGCCGAGCCGCGAGTTCCACCCGGAGCCGACCATCATCAGGGTCGGCGACGTGACGATCGGTGGCGACAACGTCGCGGTCGTCGCCGGGCCATGCTCAGTCGAAACGCGCGAGCAGACGCTGGAGACGGCGCGGGCGGTGAAGCTGGCCGGCGCTCACATCCTGCGCGGCGGGGCGTTCAAGCCGCGCTCGTCGCCCTACGAGTTTCGCGGGCTGGGCGAGGAAGGGCTGAAGATCCTCGACGAGGCGCGTAGCGAGACGGGGATGCCGATCATCACCGAGGTGCTGACACCGAGCGACGTTGACCTGGTGGCGCGCTACACCGACATCTTTCAGATCGGCGCGCGCAACTGCCAGAACTACCTGTTGCTCGAAGAGGTCGGCAAGACCGGGATGCCGGTCATGCTCAAGCGCGGCATGAGCGTCCAGATCGAGGAGTGGCTGATGGCGGCCGAGTACATCATGGCCCAGGGCAACCCGAACGTGATGCTCTGCGAGCGCGGCATCCGCACCTTCGAGACCTACACACGCAACACCCTCGACCTGAACGCCATCCCGGTCATCAAGAAGCTCAGCCACCTGCCGGTCTTCTCCGACCCGAGCCACGGCACCGGCAAGTGGTACCTCGTCCCAGCGATGGCGCTGGCCTCGGTCGCGGCCGGCGCCGACGGCCTGATGATCGAAGTCCACCCGAACCCAGACCACGCCCGCTCGGACGGCGCCCAGTCGCTAACGTTCGACAACTTCGCGAAGCTGATCCCGCAACTCGACGCGGTCGCGCAGGCGGTCGGACGGAGCGTTGTGGCGCGGGAAGGGGCGGTGGCGTAACCGACCTCACCCCCAACCCCCTCTCCGCGTCGGAGAGGGGGGTGGGGGGTGAGGGGCGCCGCGCGCCACAATCGCC
>JBBECJ010000085.1:0-1342 GCA_040881885.1 Thermomicrobiales bacterium
GAAGTAGGGGGCATCCCGCCAGGCGGCGACCGTAAACAAACGCTCGTCGCCTTCACTTGAGCGCTTCCGGGCGCGCGCGTGCATGTCGATGCAGACGCTGCAGCCGTTGATCTGGCTCGCGCGCAGGTGGATCAACTCGAAAATCTGCTCCGGTACGCCATCGTGCTTGGTGGATGCGTTCAGGGCCATCAACGCCTGCATCGCCTCAGGCAGGATTATCGCCGGGTTTGCCATCCGTGCTTGCATCTGTGCATTCCTCCGCTTGTTTCACGAGTCGTTGCCACGTCACAACATCGATCGATCGTGCGCCGTTCTTGATCTCCAGACTACATCCTGTTCTCCTTGTCACATCAGCCTCGTCTCGTTCGTCACTGATATGACGGAATGAAGAGAGAGAATGTGACCGATGAACGAACACGACTGGCTGGCGGAGCGATTCGAGGCGCATCGGTCCCACCTGGGGGCGGTGGCCTATCGGATGCTTGGCTCGCTGAGCGAAGCGGACGACGCCGTCCAGGAGGCCTGGCTGCGGATCAGCCGTACCGACACCAGCGATGTCGAGAACCTGGGCGGCTGGCTGACAACGGCCGTCGCGCGGGTGTCGCTCGATATGCTGCGCTCGCGCAGGTCGCGGCGCGAGGAATCGCTGGACGGACAAGCGCCAAGCCCGATCGCAAGCCACGCGAACGGTGTGGACCCCGAACACGAAGCGCTCCTGGCCGACTCGGTCGGCCTCGCACTGCTGGTGGTGCTCGAAACGCTGGCCCCCGCCGAACGGCTCGCCTTCGTGCTGCACGACATGTTCGCGGTGCCGTTCGACGAGATCGCTCCGATTGTCGGACGCACTCCAACCGCGGCCAGGCAGCTCGCGAGCCGCGCGCGTCGCCGCGTCCAGGGCGCGGATATGGTCTCCGACAGCGATGTCAGCGGCCAGCGAGCGGTCATCGATTCCTTCCTGACGGCAGTGCGCGGCGGCGACTTCGACGCGCTGCTGGCGGTGCTCGATCCCGACATCGTGCTGCGATCCGACCGCGCCGCAGCGCGTTCGGGCGAGTTGACGGAGGTTCGTGGCGCGGCGAACGTGGCCGCCCTCGCGGTCAGGGGCGGCGCCGGGGCCGCCCAGCCGGCCCTCGTCAACGGCGCGGTCGGCGTCGTGGTCGCCCCGCGTGGACGGCTGTTGATGGTGCTCGATTTCACGATCGCGCATGGAAGAATTGTCGCGATCGAGGCGATCGCCGATCCCGAGCGCCTTCAACAATTCGACCTGGCGATTCTCAGCGACTGACGTGTCTGCCTGTGTAGCGGATTGGGTCAGCCCCGTAGCCCGGGCCGGTCCGGGGGG
>JBBECJ010000085.1:1352-6773 GCA_040881885.1 Thermomicrobiales bacterium
CCGGTCGTGGCAGCGCGGCGCCAACGCCCCATCTTGAGGCCTGGGAACCACCCATGACCCGAGTACTCCCTGGCTCTAGTACTCGCTCACCGAGCGATCGGGCGCGTGAACCATATCCCAATTGATAGCCCAAGACTATGATCTAGAAGTACGGAAGTCGGAGATTTGGAAGCTCGATGCAGGACGCCAGGCCAGAGATGGCGTCACTCGGGATAAAGGAGAGCGATCATGGGCAGCCAGCGCACATGCCGGACCGGAACCGTCATGATCATCGACGATCATCCTTTGTTTCGGCAGGGTATCCGCCGCCTGATCGAAGAGAGTGGCCGCTACACGGTCGTCTGCGAGGCCACCAATGGCTATGAGGCGATCCGCGAGGCCGACATCCACGAGCCGCACATTATCGTCTCCGACATCCAACTTCCGGGCGTGACCGGCCTGAAGATCTCGCGCATTCTCAAGAAGCAGCACCCGAAGAGCCAGATCGTCTTCCTCTCGATGCACATGGACGACGAGCGCCTGTTCGACGCCGTCCGCGCCGGGGCCGCTGCCTTCCTGACGAAAGACGTCAACGCCGAGGATCTGATCGCGACACTCGACGCCGTGTCGCGTGGCGAGCAGCCAATCAACACGACCTTGATGACCCGCCCGCAGCTCGCCTGGAAGGTGCTCTCCGAGTTCCGGACGATGACCGACGATCCGGCCGCGCGCTACCGCTCGTCAATGCCGCTCTCGGTCCGCGAGGTCGAGGTGCTGGATTGCGTCTCGCAGGGTCTCTCGAACAAGGAAGTCGCCGACGCGCTCTACATCACCGAGCAGACCGTCAAGAACCACATGACCAGCGTCCTGCGCAAACTCAATGTCGAGGACCGCGTCCAGGCTGTCCTTTTCGCGGTCAAGAACGGCTGGGTCGAGATCGGCCCCGGCATTTATTCGGTCGCCTAAACCTGAATACTCCTTCCTCCCTCTCCTCCCAGCACGACGCCGGCCCGAGCAATTGGGCCGGCGTCATGCCGTTTGTCACGAGTTGAAAGGAGAAAGTGCTCAGGAGAAAGGAGTCGGTTCCCGACAGTCCTACTAGCTCCTTTCTCCTTTGCACTTTCCCCTTTCAACTCATCCTTCGATCTCTCGTAGCGCGATGTCCCCGCGCCGGTACACGCCGTCGAAGGTGATCGCGCCGGCAGTGGCGTAGGCCAGGTCGCGGGCGGCGGACATATCGGGGCCGCGGGCGACGCAGGTGAGGACGCGGCCACCGGCCGTGACGGTTTCGGCGCCGCGGCGGGTCGTGCCGGCGTGGAAGACGATGCCGCCGTCGGGGACGGCGTCGAGGCCGCTGATCGGGTGGCCGGAGGTGTACGCGCCGGGATAGCCGCCCGAGGCGAGGACGACGCCGACGCAGGCGCCGGGGAACCAGTCGATTGGCGGCAGGGCAGACACTTCGCCACGCGCGGTTGCCTCGCAGAGCGTCACAAGGTCGGCGTCGAGCATCGGCAGGAGCACCTGCGTTTCGGGATCGCCGAACCGGCAGTTGAATTCGAGCACCTTCGGGCCATCCGGCGTCAGAATCATCCCAGCGTAGAGGACTCCGCGGTACTGGATGCCGCGCGCGGCCATCTCTCGCACGACCGGCACGATTACGTCGTCAAGAAATTGATGCTGCATGGCGTCATCGACTGCCTTCGGCGGCGTGTATGCGCCCATTCCGCCGGTGTTCGGGCCGGTCTCGCCGTCGCCGATGCGCTTGTAGTCACAGGCGGGCAGCAGCGGCAGGACGGACCTGCCGTCGGTGAACGCCAGGAACGAGACCTCCAGGCCGGTCAGGAACTCCTCGATCAGAATCGTCGAGGCTGCGTCGCCGAGCGTGCGCGCTTCGAGCAGCTCTCGGACGGCGGCCTCGGCCTCGGACCGCGTCTCGCAGATGAAGACGCCCTTGCCGGCCGCCAGCCCGTCGGCCTTGACAACCATTGGCAGAGGCGTGTCATAGGCGGCGTCCAACGCCGTCTGAAGATCGTCGCAGGCCGTCGCCCTGCCAGTCGCGACGCCGGCGGAACCCATGATCTCCTTCGCCCAGACCTTGCTGCTCTCGATCCGGGCCGCTGCGGCGGTCGGGCCGAAAACGAGGTGACCGCGCGCCGTCAACGCGTCGACGATCCCGTCGGCCAACGGCGCCTCCGGCCCGACGACGGTCAGGTCGATCCCGCGCGCCTCGATCTCGCGCGCGAGCGCGTCGAACGCGATCGCGTCGAAGTCGGTCAGCGGTAGGTTCTCGGCCAGCGATTCGGTCCCGGCGTTGCCTGGCACGCAGTAGAGCCGGCCAACGCGGCGGCTGGCCGCCAGCTTCCAGACCAGCGCATGCTCGCGCGCGCCACCGCCGACGACCAGAACGTTGGTTGCCATCACCGCGTCCCTCGCTACCAGCCCGATGCAGGAGTAACCCGATCGACGCCTGCGGCATGAATCTACCGCATTCGTTGTCGGCGGTGTTGGCGAGAGCACCTGCCTGGCGTCCGCGCAGAGGACTGCGCATTGCAGGACGAATCTCCGGCTAGCCGGAGATCGCGCACGCCCAGCCCTGCATATGCTTGTCAGGATGGTTCGGCTTGCCGTGCCTTGTCGCCAACTGCGATGTTCATCGCCTTGACGCGCTCGACGTGTTCCAGCGTCACGTGGCTGCCGCGCTGGACGAAGTCGCGGAGGAAGATCAGCATCTCATCGCTGTAGTTCTCCATCGTGGCGGTCGAGGCGGCGATCAGGTCACGGTAGATCGCCCCCATCTGCTGGCCGGCCGAGGGCGTTAGCTCAACGTAGACGCGGCGGCGGTCGGCCAGATCACGAACGCGGCGCGCGAAGCCGATCGATTCGAGCCGATCGATGACGGCCGTGACGGCTCCGGTCGTCAGCCCACACATCTCGGCAAGCTGGCCGGCTGTCAGCGGGCCGTGCAGCCCGAGCATGTGGATGCAGCGCAGGTCAGTTCGGTTGACGCCGAGCTGGTCGGCGACGGTCTGGCTGAGGCTATCGACGGCGTGGTGAAGTCCGCGCAGGGCGGCCTGAACGTCACGAACAAGTTCCGCGTGGGGGCGGAGCGTCTGACTTGACAACCTAATCTCTCGATCATTAAGATATGCGACTATCAAGGAAGTCTACCCGCTCGCTGGAGGGATTTCAATAATATGATGAGGAACCTCGCAGGCTTCTGCTATCACCAGCGCCGGATGGTCCTGTCCGGCTGGGTGCTCCTGCTGGTCGGACTGATCGTGTTGAGCCAGACGATTGGCGGGGAGTCGAAGACTGAATTCTCACTGGCCGGCTCCGAGAGCCAGGCGGCATTCGACCTGCTCGAGGAACGTGGCTTTGCAACGCGCGCAGGCGAACAGGCGCAAATCGTCTTCGAGGCCGAGCAGGGCGTCAACGACCCTGCCGTCAAGGAGGCAATGGAGGCGCTGTTCGCGACCGTCGAGCAGGAAATCGCTGACGCCGACGTCATCAGCCCGTATGAGCCTGCCGGCGAGCGAAATATCTCCGAGGACGGCACGATCGCCTACGCCGAGGTGAACCTGGCCGATCGAAGCGAGGAGGAGTATCAGGCTGACGGCGAGCAGATACGCGAGCATCGTGACGCAGTCGACGTTGACGGGCTGCGGGTTGAGCTCGGCGGGGTAATGTTCGTCGAGGAGGCCGGCTTCTCGAGCGAGTTCATCGGGATCGCCGGCGCGATCATTATTCTGCTGATCGCCTTCGGTTCGGTGCTGGCGATGGGGTTGCCGATCCTGACGGCGCTGTTCGGCATCGGCAGCGGGATCGCGCTGGTCGGCCTGACCGCCAATTTCCTCTCGGTTCCCGAATTCGCGGCTCCGGCGGCCGGGATGATTGGCATCGGCGTCGGGATCGACTACGCGCTGTTCATCGTCACCCGCTACAGACAGGAGCTGCACGACGGCCTGGAACCCGAACCGGCTGTCATCCGAGCGATTGACACGGCCGGCCGCGCCGTCCTCTTCGCAGGTACGACGGTCGTCATATCGCTGATGGGGATGCTGCTGATCAACCTCGACGCGATGCGCGGGCTTGCGATCAGCGCATCGCTGGCCGTTCTGATGACGATGCTGGCGTCGGTGACGCTGCTGCCGGCCATCCTCGGCTTCGTTGGCCGCAAGATCGACAGGTTTGGTCTGCCGCATCGCGAGCAGGCCGAGGGCGACACGCGCCAGTCGATCTGGTTCCGCTGGAGCCGACTTATCCAGCGCCGCCCGTGGCCGGCCGTCATCGTCGGCACGGTCGTTCTGCTTGCTCTCGCCGCGCCGATCGTCTCGATGCGGCTCGGCTTCGGTGACGCCGGCAATCGCCCAGAGGGAGACACGACCCGCGAAGCCTACGATCTGCTCTCGACCGGATTCGGCCCCGGCACAAACGGCCCGCTGCTGCTGGCGGCCGAACTGCCCAACGGCGAGCAGGATCTGGCCGCGCTTCAGGGACTCTCCGAGCAACTGAACCAGACCGCAGGGATTGCCTTCGCCAGCTCGCCGTTCCCGAACGAGGCCGGCGACGCGGCGATTATTCAGGTCATCCCATCGACAGCGCCCCAGGACAAGGAGACATCCGACCTGGTCGGGCATCTGCGCGACGATGTCATCCCACCCGTGGACGCCGCGAGCGGCCTCGAGGTGCTGGTCGGCGGCGCTCCAGCGGCTGTCATCGACTTCTCGGACTACACGGCGGGTGTGCTGCCGCTGTTCATCGGCGCGGTCCTGATTCTGTCGTTCCTGCTGCTGATGGCGGTTTTCCGAAGTCTGCTCGTGCCGCTGAAGGCGGTCATCGTCAACCTGCTCTCGATCGGTGCGGCGATGGGTGTTATCGTCGCAATCTTCCAGTGGGGTTGGGGCAAGGAGTTGGTCGGAATCGGCAAGGAAGGGCCTATCGAGGCCTGGGCTCCGATCATGATCTTCGCCGTTGTCTTCGGTCTCTCGATGGACTACGAGGTCTTCCTGCTCTCGCGTATCTGTGAGGAGTACGACCGTACGCATGACAACGCGACGGCGGTCGCCGACGGCCTGGCGTCGACCGCGCGCGTCATCACGGCCGCCGCGGCGATCATGGTCTGTGTCTTCGGCAGCTTCGTACTCGGCGCCGATCCGGCCCTCAAGATCATGGGGCTGGGGCTGGCGGCCGCTGTCCTGCTCGACGCGACGATTGTCCGGCTGGTCCTCGTCCCGGCTCTGATGGAATTGCTCGGCGACCGCAATTGGTGGATTCCCGGCTGGCTCGACCGACTCCTGCCGACCCTCAATGTCGAGCCCGCGCACGCGCCGACCCCACAAGGTGGCGAGTTGCCCCGGCCTGAGCAGGTTCCGGCGACGGGGAAGTAGCCAACCTTCCGGTAGGGGCGAGGCACTGACTCGCCCTGCCCGCAACTGGAGCGCG
>JBBECJ010000086.1:0-1206 GCA_040881885.1 Thermomicrobiales bacterium
ATTCGGGACACGGGGGTTTCGACGGAGAGGCTCCGCTCGACACCCCCGAATCCCGATTCCCGATTCCCGAACTCCCGTCAGGCGATCCCGAACAACCGCGCCGCCGTCTCGCCGAGGATGCGGTTGCGGTGGCGGCGGGAGACGGCGTGCTCGATGCGCGTGATCGAGCCGGCGACATTGCTGATGACGCGCGGGTAGTCGGAGCCGAAGAGGATCTGGTCCTCGCCAACCGTCTCGATCGCGCATCTGAGGGCCGGTTCGTGGAACGAGACGGTGTCAAAGTAGAGCCGTTCGATGAACTCCGATGGCGGGCGGTTGATCCCCTGGCAGTCCGGATACGTTCGCCAGCCTGTGTCGAGCCGGCCCGCCAGGAAGGGGATTGCGCCGCCGAGGTGGGCGGCAATGACGTTGACGCCGAGGAAGCGGCCAAAGAAGTTCGAGAAAATCAGCCGTGAGACGGCCAGCGTCGTGTCGAACATGAAGCCAACCAGCGGCGCCAGCGCGTACTGGTTCATCGCCTCGATGCCGGGCGGGATCATTGGGTGGATCAGCATGACGGCCCCGCGCCGGTTGGCCTCCTCATAGAACGGATCGAAGCGCGGGTCGTCAATCGGCGCGCCGGCGATGTTGGCGCCGATCAGGAAGCCGGGCATCCCGAGCACGTCCATGCAACGCGCCAGTTCGGCGATGGCGGAGTCGATGTCGGCCGTCAGCGGGACACTGGCCAGCGCCCGGAAGCGATCCGGGTAGGCCTGGACGATCCCGGCCAGGTAGTCATTGGTCAAGACGGCCATCTCGACCGCCTCTCGTCCCTCCAGGAAGTTCAGGTTCGGGATCGAGAGCGAGAGAACCTGGACATCGACGCCGGCCGCGTCCATGTCCGCGACCCGCTGTTCCGGGTCATGCGTCTCGGGCGTGACGGTCAGGAAGCGCGAGCCATGCTCCTTGATGATGAGTTGGTCGTCCGGCCCGCGCTCGACCTGGTAGCGGCCCGAATCAATCAGCGCCTGCAGATACTCCGGCGGTTGGGCGTGGGTGTGGACATCGACGCGCATCGGTAGCTCCTTGTAGCTTTCAGTGATCAGCGATCAGCCTTTGGTCAGGGGGCGACTTGCCGGCAGTAACGCACTGCCGGATGATAGCCTCGCATACCAGGGCGATTGCAAAGTCAGGCAGGGCGGGCTCCGATCAAGATGAGCGCGCGTT
>JBBECJ010000087.1:0-1205 GCA_040881885.1 Thermomicrobiales bacterium
GCCAGTCAGCCGGTCAGCCGGTCAGCCAGTCAGTCTACAGGTCAGGTTGGAAAATGACGCCCCTGAGACAACCAGCCTCCATGCTGACTGGCTGACTGGCTGACTGGCTGACCGGCTGACCGGCTGACTGGCTGATACCATTCCAACCATGAACACCGACGCCCTCGGCCTGACGCCCGAAACCGTCATCCGCGACAGTCTCTACGACTTGATCCCCCTCTCGCGGGAGGCTGGCGCCTTGCTCGGAACCAGCGCCTTCCTGCGCCTCGACGGTATCCAGCAGCTCGGCTTTGTCTCGCGCGTCTGGCCCGGCGCCAAGCACACCAGATTCGAGCACTCGCTCGGCGTCATGCACCTCATGCGCGCTGCCCTCGAGCGCCTGATCGCCAAAGGCGCGCCAATCTCCGATGAAACCGCCCGGACCGCGATTGCCGCCGCCCTTCTCCACGACATCGGCCACTATCCGTTCTCGCACGCCATCGAGGAGCTGGGATCGCCCGTCCCAACCCACGAGCAGGCCGGAAGGCGACTGATCGAGGGCGACGAGATCGCGCCGATCCTGCGCATCGCCTGGCGGGTCGACCCAGCCCGCGTCGCCCGGATGGTCCACCCGGGTGGACTCCCGCTCCCACCCGAAGACGAACTCGTTCGCGGCCTGCTCTCCGGCGCGCTCGATGTCGACAAGCTCGACTATCTACCCCGCGACGCCCGCGCCTGCCACGTCCCGTACGGCGGCGTCGACACCGCCCGCCTGCTCGACTCGCTGCGCGTCATCGTCATCGACGGCCAGCCACGCATCGGCATCGACGACAAAGGCGTCTCGCCGCTGCACTCGCTGATCAACGCTCGCCAGGAGATGTTCGACAACGTTTACTGGCACCACACCAACCGCGCCTGCATGGCGATGCTGCTACGGGCAGTCCAGGAGGCTGTCGTCGCCGGCCTGCCGGTCGACGATCTCACCCAGCATGACGACGCCTCGCTGCTCGCCGCTCTCTCGGACCCAGCCGCGCCCGAACCAACCCGCCGCCTCGTCGCCGGCCTGCGAGACCGTCGCCTCCACAAGCGCGCCGTCGAAGTCAGCGCCCGCGCCGGCGATCTCTATCGCTGGCTTTCGACCCTCTTCCATGATCCCGCCGCGCGCCGCGACCAGGAGGACCGGATGGCGCTCGCCTGCGCCAATGCCAAGACCGCCGGCGTCAAGA
>JBBECJ010000088.1:0-1204 GCA_040881885.1 Thermomicrobiales bacterium
TTCAACGAAAACCTTCGGGCTTTCGAGGAGGCAACTGGGATCGACATCCAGTACGAGAGCTCGAAGCAGTTCGAGGCGACGATCTCCACTCGCGTTGACGCGGGCAACGTCCCCGACATCGTCGACTTCCCGCAGCCCGGCCTGATGGGCAGCTTGGCCACGACCGGTAAGCTCGTTGATGTGACGACCTACATGAGCGAGGACTATCTCAAGGGCCAATACATCGACAGCTGGCTCGACATGGCCACTCACCCAGGGTCGGATGGTCAGCCGACTATGGTCGGCGTGTGGGAGCGCGTGAACGTCAAGAGCCTTGTCTGGTACCCGAAGAAAGCGTTCGACGAGGCCGGCTACCCGATCCCGGAAACATGGGATGAACTGATTGAACTCCAGAACCAGATCGTAGCCGATGGCGACACCCCATGGTGCGTGGGTATAGAATCCGGCGCCGCGACAGGGTGGCCGGCGACCGACTGGATCGAGGAGATTGTTCTGCGAACGACGTCCCTTGAAAATTACGACAAGTGGACGAGTGGTACGCTTCCATTCAGCTCGCCCGAGGTGAAGCACGCGGCTGAAGTGCTCGGTGCGATATGGCTCGACGACAAGTACGTCTTCGGTGGCCCGAAGGGTATCGTCTCTACGTCGTTCGGCGATGCGCCGGCGTCGATGTTCGACGACCCGCCGCGTTGCTGGCTCCACAAGCAGGGCAATTTCATCACCAGCTTCTTCCCGCAGGACAAAAACCTGCAGGCCAGCGTCGACTACGACTTCTTCTATCTGCCGCCGATCGATGCGGCTTACGGCAAGCCTGCCCTGGTGGGCGGCGACGTATGGGCGATGTTCAATGATCGCCCGGAGACGCGGGCCGTCATGCAGTGGTTCACCCGCGGTGAGCACCTCAAGACGTGGCTGGCCTCCGGCGGAACGATTGCGCCGCAGCGGGATGCGCAGCTCGAATGGTACGGCAATGAGATCGACCGTGGCGTTGCCGAAATCTTGGCGGGCGCAACCAGCGTTCGCTTCGACGGTTCGGACCTGATGCCGGGCGAGGTAGGGGCAGGCTCGTTCTGGAAGGAGATGACGGCTTGGATCAGCGGCTCGGTGGATCTCGACACCGCGCTGTCCAACATCGACTCCAGCTGGCCGAAGTAGCGCTGGCTCTTCGTCGCCACTAGGCTTGAACCTCCCGGCGGCGGCGATG
>JBBECJ010000089.1:0-6667 GCA_040881885.1 Thermomicrobiales bacterium
GATGCGTCCGTTGACGACATCGCTGTTGAGCCCGTCGACGATGGCGGCAATTGTCAGGACATCGTACACGGGAAGACTCCAACCAGGCTGGCCGGACAATCGGTCCGGCGCCAAACACGGGATTGTAGCACCACGCGGGATCGTGCCGGGATCGGTCGCGTGGGGAGGTAGCTGGGGAATGCTGGACGAGCCGATAGTCGACACAACCGAGGAACTGACGCGACGATCCGACGCGCTGATCGCGGAGGTTCGTGGCGTCGCGCGCCCGCGTTTGTTCGTAATCTCCGGGCCCTCCGGCGTCGGCAAGGACACCGTTATCGACGAACTGCGCGGCCGGCTGCCGGAATTCCACTTTGCGGTCACGGCCACGACCCGCGAGCGCCGTCCCGGCGAGATGCACGGCGTCCACTACTTCTTCATGTCGGTTGACGATTTTCAACTGGGGTTGGACTCCGGTGAGTTCATCGAGTCGGCCGAGGTGTATGGCAATTGGTACGGCGTCCCCCGCCAGGGTATTCAGAGCGGTCTGGACTCGGGCCGGCACGTTATCGTCAAGGTCGATGTACAGGGAGCGGCGACGATCCGCGAGATGGCTCCCGAAGCGATCCTGATCTTCCTGATGCCGACCAGCATGGACGACCTGACCCGCCGGCTCTGGCATCGCAAGACGGACGGCCCGCAGGTCGTCATGCGCCGCGTCCGGACGGCAGCCGACGAGTTGACGGCGGTTGAATCGTTCGATTACGCGGTCTTCAACGAAGAAGGGCAACTCGCCAAGACGCTGGACGAGATCATGGCGATCATCATCGCCGAGCAACGCAAGGTAAAGCAAAGCGAGACGATGTTGTAGCCCGTCTAGCTCGCGGCCTCGTCCTCATCTCCAGAAGCTGTCCGCGCGGGGTAACGCAGACTCGAGTAGTCTTCCATCCGGTCGAAGTAGAGTATCCCGTCAAGGTGGTCGATCTCGTGCTGGAGAACCCGCGCGAGGAGTCCGCGTGCCTTAATCTTGAGCGTGTTGCCGTCAACGTCCAGCGCGCGGACGGTGACGTTCGCGTAGCGCTCGACATCACCGTACAGGTCCGGGAAGCTCAAGCAGCCTTCCGCGTCCCATTCCCGTCCCCCGGCGCGCTGGATCTCAGGATTGACCAGCGCGAGGCTGATCTCCGGATCGTCCTCCTCGTCGTATCCGGCCGGCAGGTAGATCACGATCAGCCGTTTGTAAATGCTGACCTGTGGAGCGGCCAGACCGACGCCGTTCGCGTCCATCAAGGTTGCAAACATGTCGCGCGCGAGCGCGCGGATTCCGTTGTCGATCGACGTTATCGGCGACGACTTCTGCCTCAGTCTCGGGCTGATCGTTCCGTGACGTGGATCGGGCTCAATAATGATCGTCAACGGCGCCATCGGTCGCGGAGCTCCCCTTCCTCAGTCTCCACAAAAGTATAGACGAGACCGGGCGCTACAGGAGATTCACCGGATCGACATCCACGACCCAGGCGGGGCTGAACTGGATTCCGGACAGCAGGCCGACGAGCTGGTCGCCGCGCACGAGGAGCTGCCAGCCGTATTGACCGCGAACGCGAGTCGAGAAGACGGGCGCGGGACCGATCAGGTCAACGCCGTTGATCTCCGGACGCGCGGCCAGTTCATCCTCCAGCCGCGTCGCCATCTCCTCGGCCGCTTGCCGCGCCTTTGCCTCAACAGTGTGGCGGATCAACAGCCGCGCCAGTCGCTTGAACGGTGGATAGCCATGCTGTCGCCGGAAGGCAATTTCCTCGGTGTAGAAGGCCGCGTAGTTGTGGCGGGCCGCGTTCGTGACGGCGTAATGCTCCGGAGAGAACGTCTGGAAGATGACCTGGCTACCAGCCGCGCGCCGTCCAGCGCGTCCCGCGACCTGCGTCAGCATCTGGAAGGTGCGCTCGGCTGCCCTGATGTCCGGCAGAAAGAGGTAGGTGTCGGCGTTGATGACACCGACAGCGGTGACATCCGGCAGATCCAGCCCCTTCGCGATCATCTGGGTGCCGACGACGATATCGACCTCATGTCGCATCACCTTTGCCAGCAGCGACTCGTGACTGACCTTGCCGCGCAGCGCGTCCTGATCCCAACGCAAGACGCTCGCGGTCGGGAACAGGCGCTGGATTTCCGTCTCGACCCGTTGCGTGCCGGTGCCGTAGTAGCCGATGCTGACCGAACCGCAACTGGCACAGGCGGGCGGCGGCGGTGTCCGATGTCCGCAGCGATGGCAGACGAGGCGCTCGATTGTCCGGTGGTAGACCATAGGGATGTCGCAATACGGGCAATTCGACACGCTGCCGCAGGAGCGACATTGGATGAAGGTTGAAGCGCCGCGACGGTTCAGGAACAGGATCGTTTGTTGGTGGCGTTCAAGCCGGTCGGAGACGACATCAGTCAACGTCCGGCTGAAGATCGAGTCGCGACCGGAGCGTAATTCGGCGCGCATGTCGACGATGCGCGCTTCCGGGAGGGCGATCGCATGCGCGCTGACTCCGCCGTCATCGCCCGCGACGCGCTGGCCAACCCGCTCGCGCAACTCCAGCAGCGACCCCTTGGGCCGAGTTGCCGCGCAATAGGTCTCGACATCTGGTGTCGCGCTGCCGAGCACGAGCAACGCGCCATGCAGCTCGGCCAGCTTCGCGGCAACCGTTCGGGCGTGGTAGCGCGGAACGCTGTCCTGCTTATAGGAGCCGTCGTGTTCCTCGTCCAGGACGATTGCGCCAACGCTGGCCAGCGGAGCGAAGAGCGCCGAGCGAGGTCCAACGACAACCAGCGGCTCGCCGGTTGCCGCGCGCTGCCAGTTGCGGTAGCGCTCGCGGTCGCCGAGGGCCGAGTGGAGGACGAGCGCGCGGTCACCAAACCGCTCGCCGAAGCGGGCGGCGATCTGTCCCGTCAGCGCGATCTCAGGCACAAGCACGATGGCCGAGCGGCCGTCGGCCAGCATCTCAGCGGCCAGCCGCAGATACAGTTCCGTCTTGCCGCTGCCGGTGACACCATGCAGGAGAACCGTGCGCTGCTCGTCATGACGCCGTATCGCGCGCATCTCGGCCCAGACGTGACGTTGCTCGTCGGTCAACGTCACGTCACTCCGGTTGAATCGTGAGTGAGTAGACGCGTCGGTCCGCGGCTCGATCGCGATAGCTCCGCGGTCCGCTAGCGCGCGAAGCGTGGGACGGTCGATGCCGGAGATGCCGAGGACAGTCTCAATCGGCAGCGCTCGGTTCTCACGCGCGCGCAGGCGGGGCGAGAGCCACGCGAACGCTTCGGCCTGCTTCGGGGCGCGATCCGGTGGAGGCACGGCGCCGTCCAGTAGTCGCACCTGCTGGCGAACGTCCTCCTGTTGTGGCTCGCGGTTCTTGATTCGGGCGACCTTCTGGAGCAACCCAAGCTCCTCCAGCGCCGGAATGATGGCGGCCAGCGATGAGCGCTGTGACCGCTGCGCGCGTTCGAGCGTCACCTCGCCCTCCTGGGCCAGGAAATCGACAAGACGGCGCTGAGCAGGGGTGAGATGATCGCGCGCGTCATCCGGCGGCTCGCGGCGCAGCGAAAGGTACTCGACGGCCCGTGAACCGACGCCCGGCGGCAGCATGACGGAGGCGGCCTCATAGAGTGTGCAAATCGTCTCCTCGGCAATCCAGACTGCGAGTTGCCACTGGATCGGGGACAGGCAAAACGACGGCTCCACTGGCGCGTGAATGTCCTTTATCGGGTAGTCACTGTCTGGCGTTCGGCCATGCCGCTCGACAACGAGACCCAGCACCAGCTTGCGCCGAAGCGGCGCCCAGATGAGCTGGCCGACCTCGACGTCATCGATCGTCGCTGGGACGCGATAGGTCAACGTCGCCCGCCGGTCGCTCAATCGAGCGTCAGGAGCGACTTCGACAAATGGCGCAGGTGTACGGACAGAACATGCGTTCATGTTTCCAGTGTACACCTGTCGAGGAAACAGGTGACAGGAAACAGGGAACAGGAGCCAGGTTGTCGTGCGGCTGACTCCTGTTCCCTGTCACCTGTTTCCTCGACAGTCGTCCAGGACGGGCAGCAGGATGTCGGTCTGCGCGAAGAGGGCTGGCGCGCCGCCAGTGTGCAGGAAGATAACCGTGTCGCTTGACGAGTACGTTCCGGAGCGGATGTCGGCGACCATCCCGGCGAAGGCCTTCGACGTGTAGACCGGGTCGAGCAGGACGCCTTCCGTGCGAGCCAGCAGCTTAATCGCGGCTAGGCCCTCGTCGGTTGGGATTCCGTAGCCTTCGCCGACGTGCTTGTCGTTGCAGACGATGTCGCACACGGCGACCGGATTGGCGATCCCAAGCCGCTCAGCGGTCCAGCCGGCGACGCGGAAGGCGCGCTCGACACCGGCGTTCATGTCGTCTTCCACCATGACGCCGACCATCGCGAAATCCAGGCCGAACAGCTTCGCGCCGGTGATGATGCCGCCGTGGGTGCCGCCGCCGCCGGCCGCGAAGTACATCGCCTTCGGTTGGATACCCTGCTCCCAGATCTGATGGCTCAACTCCAGCATCGCGCCGACGTAGCCGAGCGAACCGATGCCGTTCGAGCCGCCGCTGGGAATCGAATACGGAACGGCGCCGCCGTCAGCAAGATCGGCGGTGACCTCGTCTACCTTCGCCTGCCGCTCCTGAGGCCCACCGACGACAATGTGGACGTTCGCTCCAAGCAGTTTGTCGAGCAGCAGGTTGCCCTGGACGTCCGGTTTGTTCGTTTGGGCGTTGAGGACCAGATGGCACTCCATCCCGGCCAGCCGGGCGGCGGCGGCAGTCTGGCGCGCGTGGTTGGATTGCGCCGCCCCGACGGTGATCAGGTGTGTCGCGCCCTGCGCCGCCGCGTCAGCAACGAGGTATTCGAGCTTGCGGGTCTTGTTGCCGCCCAGCGCCAGTCCGGTCAGATCGTCTCGCTTGAGATAGACGCGCGGTCCGCCGAGCGCTTCGCTCAGGCGCGGCGCGAACTGGAGCGGCGTCGGCAGGTCGGCGAAGCGCATGCGTGGCTGTTGGTGGAGTCCCATTCGGTGTTTTCCCCTCGTCAGCGCGGTCGTCGTGAACTGACGCGCATCGTAACCGATGTTCCTACGTTCCTCGCCGGGTTAACGGGTCGGTCTATAATGGAAGTCTGAGCATGACGACAGCTCCGGCTGCTGGGGAGTGACACGAGGAGGGCGAGGCAGAATCATGGCACAGGCCACCAGGACGATTGAGCAGCAATTCTACGAGGAGTTCTCGGGCTCGTATCAACGCTCACGACACGCGCTGGAGATCTACCCGGCCGGCGTGACGCATGACGCGCGCTTCGTCAAGCCGTTCCCAATCTATATCGATCGGGCGCAGGGGTCGCACAAGTGGGATGTCGACGATCATGAACTGATTGATTACGCGGTCGGCCACGGATCGCTCATCATGGGCCACAACCATCCAAAGGTCGTTACGGCCCTCAAGGAACAGCTCGATCGCGGGACGCACTTCGGAGCCAGCCACGATCAGGAGCTGGAGTGGGGCGAGTGGGTCCAGAGGCTCGTTCCGTCGGCCCAGCGCGTCAAGTTCACCGCGTCGGGGACAGAGGCGACGATGCTGGCGATTCGCGCCGCGCGCGCCTTCAGTGGCAAGGACAAGATCCTCAAGTTCGAGGGTCACTTCCACGGCTGGCACGACACCGTCGCGCCGGGCGAGCGTCCGCCGTTCGACGCGCCGTCGCAGGTAGGCATCCCGCAGGTGACGTACGACCTGACGATTGTCGCGCCAACCGACGACATCGCGTTCATCGAGCGGGCGCTAGCGGCGGGCGATGTCGCGGCCGTCATCCTCGAGCCGAGTGGCGCCTCGTGGGCGACGATTCCGCCGCGCGAGGGATTCCTCAAGGAGCTGCGCGAGGTCACGAAGGCGCACGACACGATCCTGATCTTCGACGAGGTCATCACCGGCTTTCGCTGGGCGCCGGGCGGCGCGCAGGAGCGGTTCGGAGTCATCCCCGACATGACGACGATGGCGAAGATCGTGGCCGGCGGGCTGCCAGGCGGCTGCTTCGGCGGCCGAGCCGACATCATGTCGGTCTTTGAGTTCCGCGACGACCCGAATCACAAAAAAATAGTCCACCCCGGCACCTACAACGGCAACCCACTCTCGGCGGTCGCCGGTTATACCTGCCTGAAGCTGGTGGCCGATCCGAAGGTGCAACAGCACGCCGACGCGATGGCCGCGCGACTGCGCGCCGGCTTCAACACGGTCATGCTGGATCGGGGCGTGCCGGGCGCGTGTTGGGGCGAGTCGTCGGTCTTCCACGTCGCGCTCGGTCTCGAAGCGCCGAACCTCAGCGCCGGCGACATGCGCCGCCCGGAGGGAATCGACGCGACGACGCTCAAGACCGGCATGGGCGGCAAGATCAAGAGTTCATTCATCTCCGGGATGATGCTCGAAGGGTCTGACATCACCTTCGCCGGCGGCTGGCTGTCGGTCATGCACACCCCCGCGGACATCGACAAGACCATCGATGGCTTCGATCGCACCGTATCGCGCATGCGCGACGAGGGGACGGTATAGCCATCAGCCGTCAGCCGTCAGCGATCAGTCAGTTAGACGCCGTCAGGATCGATCTCTAATCTAGAGCTGTCAGCCAAAGAGCGGGGCAGTGCCCCAGCTCT
>JBBECJ010000090.1:0-6656 GCA_040881885.1 Thermomicrobiales bacterium
TGAGCAATCGGACGCCGAGCACACAAAGCTCATCGCCGACGCTGCCGAGACGCTGCGCCGGTTGGAGATCCCCTACCGGCATCTCGAAATCTGCACCGGCGACCTGTCGTTCGTCGCCGCCCGCAAGGTCGACCTGGAAGCCTGGGCGCCCGGCTCGGAGGAGTGGCTGGAGGTGTCGTCCTGCTCGAACTTCCATGACTTCCAGTCCCGCCGCGCCAACATCCGCTACCGGCCCACGGAGGGCGCCCGCGTTCAGTTCGTCCACACGCTGAACGGCTCCGGCCTGGGGATGCCACGGACGCTGGCCGCCGTCATCGAGAACAATCAGCAGGAGGACGGCTCGGTCACCATCCCGGAGGTGTTGCGCCCATACATGGGGGGAACCGAACGGATTTCTCCGCCCGAATAGGCCAAACAGCGCCGTCGGCGATGCTATAATTGCCAGACCGCGCCGCGTTTGGAGAGGTGGCCGAGCGGTTTAAGGCGGCTGTCTTGAAAACAGTTGAGGGCAACCTCCGGGGGTTCGAATCCCTCCCTCTCCGCTCCAAAATCCAGAGAACGGCCCGGCGCTGGCGGGGCCGTTCTCTCCGTCCAGGCAGATTGGCCGCGGAATCGATCTGATAGAATTATCCCTGCGTTTCAAGGTGCGTCGTTCGTTGCTTCCGCGCACGATCGCCACGGCGCCGCGAGACGTGTCCCACGGGAAGGTGCCAGAGTGGTCGAATGGGGCCGCCTGCTAAGCGGTTATGGGCTGTTAAGGTCTATCCAGGGTTCGAATCCCTGCCTTCCCGCCATCAGCGCCGGCGCGTGCTGCCCGGCGCATTTTCGTGCCCAGCGTCCGGAATCGCGGCAACATCCGTGCGTTGTAGACCGTGAGAGGAGAGTGTCATGTCCACCGCCACGCCGAGCAAACGAGAGTTGATGTCAACAGCGGTCAACAAGAAAGTCTGGGCAATCGTCGGCGCGTCCGAGAACACCGAGAAGTTCGGCAATCGCGTCTATCGCGACCTGAAGCGAGTCGGCTACGAAGTCTACGGCGTTAACCCAAACGCCGAAACCGCCGACGGCGACCCGGTCTACGCCACGCTGTCGGATCTGCCGGTCAAGCCGGATGTCGTTGATGTCGTCGTCCCATCCTGGGTCGGCCGGCGTGTCGCTGAAGACGCCGCCCGCGAGGGCATCCCGATCTTCTGGCTCCAACCCGGCGCCGAGAGCGACGAACTGATCGCATACGCCGAATTACTCGGCCTCAATGTCATTCACGCCGCCTGCGCGATGGTCGAGAAGCGCAGCTGGACGTAGGTATCAGGTAGCAGGAGATTGCCACCAATGGCCCAAACCCCTCTCACCTGTCACCTAATCGATCTGAGCACGCTGGAGCTTTCCGCTGTAATCAACGTAGATTGACTGCCATTCGGTGAAGACATCCAACGCAGCCTGGCCTGCCTCGCGGTGGCCGTTGCCGGTCGCCTTCGTGCCGCCAAACGGGAGCTGAATCTCGGCTCCGGTCGTCCCTGCGTTGATGTAGAGGATGCCGGTGTAGATGTCCTGCATCGCTAGGAATGCGCGATTGACGTCGCGCGTATAGATCGACGCCGAAAGCCCGTACTGGACTCCGTTCGATACCGCGATCGCTTCCTCGACATCCGCGACCGGGATGACGGCCGTCACCGGGCCGAAGATCTCCTCTTGTGCGATGCGCATGTCGGCCTTGACGTTGCCAAAGACGGTCGGCTGGTGGAAGTGGCCCCGTCCGAGATCGCCAGCGCCGACGATTTCGCCTCCGATGGCCAGCTCCGCCCCCTCGTTGCGGCCAATCTCCATGTACGAGTGGACGCGCTCAAGTTGCGAGCGGCTGACGACCGGCCCGACATCGGTCGAGTCGAGCAGTCCATCCCCGAGCCGCATCGCCCCCGCCCGCTGCGCCAACTTGCCCGTCAACTCGTCGGACAGCGCCCGGTGAGCGATAACCCGGCTGGCTGCGGTGCAGCGTTGGCCCGATGTGCCAAAGGCGCTCCAGAGAATGCCTTCGACGGCCAGGTCGATGTCGGCGTCGTCCATGACGATGATCGCGTTCTTGCCTCCCAGCTCGAGCGAGACACGCTTGAGCGACTTCGCGCCCTCGATATTGATGTGTGTTCCAGTTTCGGTCGAACCGGTGAACGAGACGAGCGCGACATCCGGGTGACGCAGCAACGTGTCGCCGGTGTCCGGCCCGCTGCCGAGGACCAGGTTCAGGACGCCCGCCGGCAAGCCCGCCTCTTCGAAGATCTCAACCAGCCGGACGGCCGTCCGCGGCGTGTACGAGGCCGGCTTGAAAACGACGGTGTTGCCCGCGATCAGCGCCGGCATGATCTTCCAGGTCGGAATCGCCATCGGGAAGTTCCATGGAGTAATAGCGGCCACTACTCCCAGCGGCTTGCGGACCGACATCGCCCACTTGTTGGGCATCTCGGCCGGCACCGTCTGGCCCCACATTCTGCGGCCCTCGCCGGCCATGTAAAAGGCCATGTCGATGCCTTCCTGGACATCGCCGCGCGCCTCGGCGATGACCTTGCCCATTTCCTCGGTCATCTCGCGCGCGAGCTGCTCCTTGCGCTCGATCAGCAATTGGCCGACCTTGTAGAGGATCTCGCCACGCTTCGGCGCCGGAAACAGGCGCCAATTGTTGAACGCCGCCGAAGCCGCCTCGATCGCCGCGACGACGTCCTGCTGACCACTCTTCGTGTATGTGCCGATCGTCTCGCCAGTCGCCGGATTTTTGCGGTCGAATTCCTGCCCGCTCCTGGCATCGACCCATCTGCCGCCGATGAAGTTCTTGAACTGCGCCATTGAACGTCGTCCCTCTCTGCCGCCTGAAACACCCTCGCGCGCTAACCGTCGACACCCACTGTCATGTCGCGCGGCAGTGTAGCAGAGCGATTTCCGCGGCTCAAACCCGTTTGACCCACGCTCGGTTGCTATACTCCTGTCGCGACGATTTCCGATGAAACCGCACTGTCACCGTGCCGCGCTTGGGGGCGCAGATGCGACGGCCAACCGATGACGATCCGCTCCCGTCAGTGGATCTCAGCAGCGACTGGGGCGTCGCAGTCGCGATCGGACTCACGATCCTCATCTGCCTGGCGGCGTTCGTCTGGATCTTCGTCGGGCTGGACCCATTTATCAGCGACTTCACCGGCACCGACGCCGTCGTCACGCCCGCTCCAACCGATCCAGCGACGACTCCGGTCGACTCGACGCCGGATACCGACTCCGTCGCGGAGCCGTAGCCAACCGTCCATCTCCACCGGATTCCACTGCTATACTGTGCATTCAACGATGCCGACGCTCATCCGCGCCACCAGTGCCTCGAAAGGAACACCATGCAGAAGGTAACGATCGTCGGGCTCGGCCTGATCGGGTCGTCGATTGGTCTCGGTCTTCGCCGCTGGGCGTCGAACGAGGGCAAGCGAACAGCCGTGCTCGAAGTGACAGGATTCGATCTCGACCTCGACCAGCAGAACTACAGCAAGAAGATCAAGGCCGTCGATCGCACTGAGTGGGATCTTATCAAGGCTGTCCGGGACGCAGACCTCGTCGTCCTGGCCGTCCCGCCGCTGGCCGTTCGCGACGTCTTCGACTCGATCGCCCCGAACCTGAAACAGAACGTCGTCATCACTGACACGACCTCAACCAAGGTCCAGGTGCTTGAGTGGGCAGAGCAGATGCTGCCGGCGACCGCGCACTTCATTGGTGGACACCCGATGGCGGGCAAGTCGCAGAGCGTCGAGGGCGCCGAGGCCGACCTGTTCAAGGATTCGACCTGGTGCATCGTTCCGTCGGTCAAGGCCGACGAGGCGGCCGTCCAGACCGTCCTCGGGATGGTCAGCGCGCTTGGCGCCGAGCCAATGTTCGTCGACGCGCACGAGCACGACAGCTTCGTCGGCGGCATCAGCCACCTTCCGTTCGTGTTGTCGATCGCGCTGATGAAAACCGTCAGCGCCGATCCGGCCTGGCGGGACATGAAGTTCCTGACCGCCGGCGGTTTCCGCGATGTGTCCCGGCTCGCGGCCGGCAGCCCGGAGATGCACCGTGATATCACCGCCACGAACCGTGAAGCCGTGACGCGCTGGATCGACACCTGCATTGGCGAGTTGGAGCATGTCCGCTCGCTGGTTGCCGCCAACACCAACGAAGCTGATGAAACGCTTCTGGCTCGATTCCGGGAGGCGCGCGACGCGCGAGCCGAGTGGGCGACCGCCGAACGCCGTGAGGGTCAACTCATCCAGGACACCGAAGGCGAGCTCTCGAAATCGAGTGTCAGCGAGCAGATGAGCCAGATGTTCGTTGGCGGCATGTTCCGACGCAGGCCGCGCATGAACGGACGCGACCGTGACTCCACCGGGCGCGACCGCAGGTAGCTACGGGACGAGCGCCCAGTCCTGTGGCAGGTCGTAGTGGTACAGCAGGCGGGTCGGCTCGCCACCGGCGCGGATGCGGCCACGGTCCCGACGCTGAATCTCGGCGTAGCTGTTTTGAACCTGGATGATCCGTTTCGCGGCCAGATTGATGACGATCAAGCCGCCACGGCCCGGCTGAGTGCAGGCGCGGCGTGTCGCGTCGTTGTAGACGCGGAACGGCGGCCAGTCGTCCGGCTGTTGGAGTTGCAACCGTCGCTCGATCGACGCGCTGTTCTCCCGCAGGTTGTGCTCGTCGAAAACCGCCAGCCCGTTGAGAACGTCGTTCGCGAATCGCTCGTCATACCGGCGCGCGATTTCAAGCAACTCGCTAACGGATCGCGGCGCCTTCGCGCAGGCGGCAACCAGCATCTTGATGGCGTGGCCGGGACCGGCGAAACTAGTGGTCGTCTCACCGTCAGTGACAGTGAATCGAATGAGCGTGCCCACGAACTCCTCAGACGAATCTGGTCAACGCAACCTGCCACGATCTAGCGGGCGGCGGCCCTGACGCGCGTCACCCGGCCAGCGCAAAACTCTATCACAGGCGGCTCCGTGGGCCGATCTTGCTGGGTGTCCCGGGGGTGCGGCGCCCGCTACACGTCCTCCTCATCCTGGTGGCGCACGCGAGGCAATTGAGCGCATTCGGCGGTGGCGTATCGTACACTTGGTTCAGCCCTCGACTGGGGCGCTTCGGTGGCTCATCGGGTCACGCAACATCCATCGACTTCGCCTCTGATTGACCCGTCGCGGTTACTCGTGCGCTTCACTTTCGCGACGCTCAGACAGCAGCGGGAGGAACCTCAGATGCCGGAAAAGCGCTATAGCAAAGTTGAAGAAGAAGTGATCCAGATTCTCGACCGGCTGGAGAGTGAGAAGCCGGCTCCAACCCGCCAAAATCTGCGCCTCGTCGAATCGGGACGCTCCCGAAAGCGGCCATCCCGGCGACCGCGGCTGAAACGCTCGATGAGCCTCTCGGCAATCAGCGCCGGCAGACCGTGGATCTGGATCGCGTCAGCGATTGGCCTCGCGTTCCTCGCGATTCTTGTCCGGGACACGTCGCAGAACCTGGCCTTCGCGCTGGCGTTGGCGAGCATTGCCGCGTTTTTCGCTCCGATCTTTGTCACGCGCCGTCCCAGCGGCCCAACCGGTCCTGGCGCTGAGGTCAAACAATGGCGTGGCCGCGATATCGTGGTCGAGCCTCCCAGTGGACCGTCCCCGGTCGAGCGCGTCAATCGCTGGCTGCAGGATCGCCGCCGTGGAGGTCCGCGCTTTTAGGACGAAGCCGAGCGGGGGTGCTACGATCGCTGCCTTCACCGGGACGCGCTTCGCGCGCGTCCAGTAACCCGCCGCGTTCGGAGAGGATGGCGCGCTCTCAATGCCGAAGATCGTGTCAGATCTCGTCGATACCTATCTGTTCCGGAAGATCAACGCGCGCCCGCAGTTTCTCGTTCTCCGTCGCCGCGCCGAAGCGCCTCGCGGCGATGTCTGGCAGTCGATTCACACACGCGTTGCTCCTGGTGAGACGGCGATTGATGCCGCCCGCCGGGACGTTCAATCCAGCACGGGCCTGGTGCCGATCCGGTTTTACTCCGCCGATTACGTCGCTCAGTTCTACGACCATGGCTCCGATTCAATCGTGCTGGCTCCAACACTCGCCGCTCAGGTCAACCCAAAGTCGCCGGTGATCGTCGCGCCGGAGTACAGCGATTACGCATGGTGTGACCTCGAAGAAACGACATCGCGGCTTATTTACTCCGCCCAGCGTTGGGCAGTCCGCCACATTTATGACGTGATAGCGATGGGCGGCGAGGAGTCCGATGTCTACTCGATTTGACGCTGGTTTGTCTGCGTCCGGACGCGGGAAAAGGGTATACTTGACGCCGGTTGCCGGCCCCTCAGCGGAGGCCGGCACGTTTGTCGTCAGACGGACGGAGCGTCCCCCGAATGCCTGCGTTTCAGATCGTTTCCGACCTTAGGCCTACTGGCGACCAGCCGGGCGCAATCGACGCGCTCGTCCGGGGACTTGAGCAAGGCAATCGGCATCAGACCCTGCTCGGCGTTACCGGCTCCGGCAAGACATTCACGATGGCCAACGTCGTTGAACGCTGCCAGCGGCCGACGCTGGTGCTTGCCCACAACAAGACGCTTGCCGCCCAGCTCTATAGCGAGTTCAAGGAGTACTTCCCGGCCAACGCCGTCGAGTACTTTGTCTCC
>JBBECJ010000091.1:0-6601 GCA_040881885.1 Thermomicrobiales bacterium
TCGATGTGGGACACCTTCTACCCCAACTCCCTTATGTGCATCAAGCGTTACCAGGGACTCGGCAGTCACGTTGCCTGCGGTTCGGTCAATCACTCAGGATCGCAGTCTGGCTACTCCTGCGATCGCAATGGCTTCTTGACGGTGCGTGAGAGCAGGATGCCGACTTCGTAGAGCGCGTAGGTCGGAATGGCCACCAGTGACATATTGAATGGGTCCGGCGTCGGCGTAATGACCGCGGCGGCCACCATGCAGAGGATCAACGCGTACTTGCGAAAGCGCGAGTAGCGCCTCCAGTTCATTGCGCCGATCAACGCCAGAGCATACATGACGACCGGCAGCTCAAAGACGAGCCCCATGCCGAGCATTAGGGTTATGTAGAACTGCACGATCTCCGACGCGCGTGGATCCCAGCGGAAATAGTCGATGCCGAACGTCGAGAGCCATTGCAGGGCACGTGGCGCGACGACGTAGAACGCGAACGCTGCTCCAGCGCAGAACATCAGGAACACAAACGGAACGGCGCGCAGGACATAGCGCCGTTCCCGTCGCGTCAGACCCGGAACCAAGAATGCCATAAGCTGATAGATAAGAACCGGCATCGCAAGCGCGATCGCGATATAAAAGATGACCTTCATCCAGACGCTGAATGGCTCAGTCGGGCTGATGACCTGCATCTGGTCGTTCGGAATATTGGCCGACTTCGCGATCGCGTCGAGTACCTTGAAGGAGAGCCAGACGCCGCCAGCCAGGCAGGCAAAGACGGCCAGCGCCGACTTGATCATGCGGCTGCGCAACTCTTCAAGGTGGTCGGCGAGGGTCATCTCAATGAAGACATCCTCGTCGAGTTGCGGAGTCGTCGGATCATCGGTGGTCGGAGGTTGCGCCTGCCCTGCTCGGGCGCGTCGCCCGCGAATCGGGGACGCGACGCGGTTGATAATGCTTGCCAAATCGCCGTCTCACGTTCTCAGGTGACTCTGGCCATCGTAAGGTCGTTTGCGCTTCCCCGCCGGCTGGCCGGCGCGCACGTCGCGCCTGTTCGCGGATGCCGGGACGGGTCAACCAACATATCGGGCAACATGCCGCTTGCCGGGTGATTGTATCGCTCGCAGGTCGAACCGCGCAAAAACCCGTAACGCCGGGCGCTTCGTCGTGCTCCCGGCGCGTGCTCCGCACTCTGGTCTACGGCCAGACACGAGGTTCTGGCCGCACCGCCTGTTCAGGCGTTAGTGTTCTCTTCGATATACTCGACCGCGTCGCTGACCTTGATGATCTTCTCGACCTCCTCGTCGGAGATCTCGACCCCGAACTCTTCCTCGAGTGACATGACCAGTTCGACCATGTCAAGTGAGTCGGCGTTCAGATCCTGGATGAACTCGGCGTCGGGTGTGATCTTGTCGGTTTCGACGCCAAGCTGCTCGGCCACAATAGCCTGCAAACGATCGTATACGGCTGACACCGCTGGTACCTTCCCCTTCAATCATCGAAGCATCCACAGGGACGTGCGCCGCC
Organism: Thermomicrobiales bacterium; assembly: GCA_040881885.1. Taxonomy (GTDB): domain Bacteria; phylum Chloroflexota; class Chloroflexia; order Thermomicrobiales; family CFX8; genus JBBECJ01. The sequence goes on from JBBECJ010000091.1 coordinate 1,510, forward strand.
GCCGTTCGTCGTCGCATCTCGCGCGCCCCGTCAGGCTCTGGAATCGTTCCCAGCCTGCCTGTCATCGTCCGGCGTCCCCACCGGCGCCGCTCCTGTGTTAGCTGGCCGCGTGCGGCTCACTATACGTCATGACGCCGTCGAACGCGACCCGCGTGTCGGCCGAATGGCCGGTTTCGCGGGATTCGACGGTATGCAACGTTCGGCGTATTATGCATGACGCCGAACCGCGCCACAAAACTATACGCTTGCCTCTGGCCGGTCGCGCTTGTCCTGCGTCACGATCGTCCCGAGCACACCGTTGACGAAGCGGCCGGAGTTGTCGCCGCCAAACAGCTTCGCCAGGTCGACAGCCTCGTTGATAGCGGCCTTGTACGGGATGTTCGGCTCGTGGGAGAGTTCGTAGATCGCGACCCGCAGGATGTTGCGGTCGACGGCCGGCAACTGGGCGACGGGAAAGCTCGGCGCCGCCCTACCGATCCGCTCGTCGATCGCAGCCAGTTGCGCCTTGACGCCGTTGACCAGGCGCTCGGTGTAGCGCCGCACGGGCTCGGGCAGCGCCATGTCCTCGGAATAGCGGCGCAGGACGCCGTCTATCGCATGGCCGGTCAGGTCCACTTCGAAGAGGATCTGCAACGCCATCGTCCGCGCCTGGTGGTTCTCGGCGGAGCGTTTCTTTCGCCCGGACGTTCGTTCGCCTTCGGGTTCCGTCATCGTTGTCTCACCGTTGCTGTCCGTCATCGCCTGCATGTCGACTGCCGGCCATCAGCCATCCACGGCGCCGGCGTTGGCCAGCACTGGCGCGCTGTCGGCGATCGGGTTGGCGCCCATCCGTTCGACAAAGTCGGCGATCATGCCGGTATCGAGCTTGCCGCTGGCGTACTCAGGCTGCCCCAGCACGTAACTGTAGAACGGAATTGTCGTGTCGATGCCGACGATAAATGTTTCAGAGAGCGCCCTCCGCATCCGGGCGATGGCTTCCTCGCGCGTCGATCCCCAGGCGATCAGCTTGCCGATCAACGAGTCGTAGTTCGGCGGGACGACGTAGCCCGGATACAGATGCGAATCGACGCGGATGCCCGGCCCGCCTGGCGCAATATAGCCGTGGACGGTTCCGGTCGAGGGCGAGAAGCCGCTAGAAGCATTTTCGGCGTTGATGCGGCACTCAATCGCATGACCGTTCGACTTGATCTCACCCTGGCTGAACGGAAGCTGCTCACCCGCCGCGACGCGAATCTGCCAGACGATGATGTCGATGCCGGTGATGGCTTCTGTCACTGGATGCTCGACCTGAACGCGCGTGTTGGCCTCGATGAAGTAGAAGTGCTCGTCAGCGTCGACCAGGAACTCGAATGTGCCGACGCCGGTGTAGTTGATTGCCTTCGCGAGCTTGACGGACGCCTTCGCGAGTCTCTCGCGCAACTTGGTTGAGATGCCCACCGCGGGCGCCTCCTCGATCAGCTTCTGGTGCCGGCGCTGAAGCGAACAATCGCGCTCGCCAAGCGAGAGCACCTTGCCGTGCTGGTCGGCCAGCACCTGGACCTCAATGTGGCGTGGCCGGTCGAGGAAGCGCTCGGCGTAAACTCCGCCGTTTGAGAAGGCGGACTGCGCCTCGGCCTGAGCCACTGGCAGCAGCCGCATCAACTCCCGCTCGTCACGCGCCACGCGCATGCCGCGCCCACCGCCGCCGGCTACCGCCTTGAGCATCATTGGGAAGCCGATCTCGCGCGTGAGCTGCCGCATGTCGATCGCCGACGGAAGCGCCTCCTCAGTGCCCGGCAGGACCGGCAAGCCGGCCTTCCTGGCCATCTGGCGCGCGGTCGACTTGTCGGCCATCATTTCAATCGTGCCTGGCTCCGGGCCAATGAACGTCAGATTGCACTCGCGGCAGATTTCTGCGATGTAGGCGTTCTCAGCCAGGAACCCATAGCCTGGATGGATCGCGTCGCAGCCGGTCGCGAGCGCGGCACTGATAACCGACGGGATGTGGTTGTATGACTTGGCTGCTGGGGCGGGTCCGATACAGACCGCCTCGTCGGCCAGCCGCACCGGTAGCGAATCCCGATCGGCGTCGCTGTAGGCCACAATCGCCTTGACGCCCAGATCGTGACAGGCGCGCAGAATCCGCAGAGCTATCTCTCCCCGGTTGGCGATCAGAATCTTGTCGAACATCTCAGCTATCAGCTTTCAGCTAGTCAGCTAGTCAGTTTGTCACCTTGTCAGCCGTTCAGATCGTTGGTCGCGTGTCGGGTGCGTTACACGTTGCAACAGGCTGACAAATTGACTGGCTGAAAACTACGTCGCCATGAACAAGCCGCCGTCGACGGACAGCGTATGGCCGGTGATGTAGCGGGCGGCCGGCGAGACGAGGAAGGCGACTGCGCCTGCGACATCCTCCGGAGAACCGAAGCGGCCCAGCGGGATCTGCTTGATCGACGCGTCCTTGATTTCATCGGAGAGGACATCGGTCAGCCGGGTATCGATGAAGCCGGGCGCGACGGCGTTGACGGTGATCCCGCGCGAGCCGACTTCCCTTGCCAAAGACTTCGTGAAGCCGACCAGCCCAGCCTTAGCGGCGGCGTAGTTCGCCTGACCGGCGTTGCCGACCAACCCAATGACCGAGGTGAGGTTTACGATTGAGCCCCCCCGCTGCCGGATCATCGGCCTGATGGCCGCCTTCGAGCAGAGGAACGCGCCCTTCAGATTAGTTGTCAGGACGTCGTCCCAATCCTCCTCCGACATCCGCATCAGCAGCGTGTCGCGGGTGATGCCTGCATTGTTGATGAGCACGTCAAGCTTGCCGAAGGCAGCGATCGCCCCCTCGATCAAGCCGGCGACATCGTCGGCGTTCGTGATGTCGGCGCGGATCGCGCGGGCATCGACGCCGTGACCCTGGAGTTCATCGACCAGCGAGGCAGCCAAATTCTCGTCGCCCCGGTAGTTGACAGCGATGTTGAAGCCGTCTGACGCAAGCTGGACAGCGATTGCCCGGCCGATGCCACGCGTCGCGCCGGTGACGATCGCGACCCGTCGTTCGCTGCCCCCGCTCACGAGCCGCCCCCGCTCTTCAGCCGGTCGCCCAGCAGCTTGTCGGAAGTCAGCGCGGTCACCGACTTGTCGATCCAGCCAACCAGACCGGTCAGGACGCTGCCGGCGCCGATCTCGTAAAAGTGGGTGACGCCAAGCTCGACCATCGTCTCGACGCCACGTGTCCAGCGCACGGAAGCACAGATCTGCTCCACCAGCTCGTTGCGGATGTCGTCGGGATGCGCGATCGGCTCGCCGGTGACGTTCGAGACAAGCGGCACCCGCGGCTTGACGATCTCGATCCGATCGATGTCGCGGGCCAACTCGTCGGCGACCGGCGCCATCAACGACGAGTGGAAGGCGCCGTTGACCTGTAGCCTGATGACGCGCCGCGCGCCGCGCGCTTTGGCGGCGATCTCAGCCACCTCGATCGCTTCGTCGCTGCCGGAGAGCGTCGTCTGGCCGGGCGCGTTGAAGTTAGCGACCTCGGCCCCGCTCTCGTTGGCCACCAGCTGCATCGCGTCGTCGTCCAGCCCGAGGACAGCGATCATCGCGCCACGCCCGTGCTTCTCCATCAATTCGCCGCGCCGGCGCACAAGCCTCAATGCGTCGGCAAACGAGAGCGCGCCGGCGGCGACCAACGCCGAGTACTCGCCAAGCGAGTGACCAGCTACGTAGTCTGGCTCCGGCAACAGATCTTCCTGTAGCAGCACCCTCAACGTTGCGACGCTGACGGTCAGCAGCGCTGGTTGCTGGTTCGCGGTTCGCGTCAGCTCGTCTTCCGGACCGTCCCAACACAGGCTGGAGATCGCGAATCCAAGCGTCCGGTCGGCGTCGTCAAAGACAGTTTGCGCCTCGGGGTATCGCGCGGCGAGGTCGCGACCCATCCCGACCGACTGTGACCCCTGACCCGGAAAGATCCATGCCGCGCCCGCCGTCACCGACGGGCCACCTGCGCGACGCCCGACGAGCCCCATCGCAGTACCCCCGCTGCCCATGTCAGTCCCCCGCCAAACGCAACAACGACGACGTTCATGCCATCCTGGATCGCGCCCGCTTCGACCGCTTCCACCAGGGAGATCGGCACCGACGCCGACGATGTGTTCCCATACCGATCGACATTGACCCAGACACGATCGCGCGGCAGTTCGAGCCGCTTGGCGGCCGTGTCGATGATGCGCAGGTTCGCCTGATGCGGCACCAGCAGGTCAATGTCGCCAAACGTCAAGCCGGCTTTGATGACGGCCTCGGCAGCCGCTTCGCCCATAACCTTGACGGCAAAGCGGAACACTTCCGGCCCGTTCATTTTCATGAACGCTCGATCGACAGTCCGAACGCCGTTCATGCCCGCTAGCACCGTATTGTCACCAAGAGTGAGATGTTGTCCAGCCGAGCCGTCCGACCCGAGGACCAGAGAGAGCAATCCCTCATCGACAGTGCTGGGTTGCAGGACGACTGCGCCGGAGCCATCACCGAAGAGAATGCAGGTGCCGCGGTCAGTGTAATCCAGGAAGCGTGACGCGAGGTCTGTGCCAATCACCAGCACCTTGGAGTAGACGCCCGACTCGATGAACTGCGATCCAACGGCCAACGCGTAGACGAACCCGGAGCAGGCGGCGTTGACATCGAAGGCCCCGGCCCGCCGCGCGCCGAGCGCGTCCTGGACGAGGCTCGCGACCGACGGCATCAGGTGGTCGGCTGTGTAGGTGCCAACGACGATCAGGTCGAGTTCGGCAGGGTCGATACTGGCTTTTTCGCAGGCGGCCCGCCCAGCCAGCACCGACATGCTCGTGGCCGAATCATCAATCGAGGCAATGCGGCGTTCGCGGATGCCGGTCCGGCTCACGATCCACTCGTCGGTGGTGTCGACCATCTGCGACAGGTCGTGGTTGGTCAGCACTTGATCGGGAACAGCCATGCCCCAACCTGTGACCGCGGCGTGCCGCATCAGCGATGCCCTTCCCGTGTACTTCCTGCGAGACGGTCATGTCAGTTTCAGGCTGCGTCAAGGATAGCCCAAGAAACAGGCGCGCGGCAGGCTGCCGCGCGCCCCGAAATAGACCCGGCC
>JBBECJ010000092.1:0-6596 GCA_040881885.1 Thermomicrobiales bacterium
GATGACGACGGGGCCGTGGACGACACGGCTTTCAAGGGTGTCAGTTCTAGGCTGCACAGTGGTGCTCCTTCCAACAACAATGCCAGAGACGAAACGACCCGGGCGGGTGGCCCGGGTCAGCGATGGTCACGATTGCGATGCCTGACGCAGGCTCAGCACTCGTGTCGCTTTCCCGGTGCGGTCGCGAAGGCAACGCGCAGGTCGCGCGAGCTTCCGACGGCGATCCCGGCAGCGCCAAGCTGATCCACGTTGTCCTCCTTCCCGCGCTTGTCGTCGTTCAGCAACCGATCGTCCGCGCGCGTAGCACGCCCCATGCGTGTTTCGAGCACTGCACACATGATAGAGCCGCGTACGTATGAACGGAACTGCCGGGTGGTACAGAATCGACTGTCCGGCCGGACAGGTGGCGGGTCAGCGGCTGACGGCGGCGCGCAGGGTAGTCGAATTGTCGCCGATCAGGGCGCGGAAAGAGTCGAGTGTGTCGAGCACGGCCAGCAGGTCGTCGCCCTCGAAGTAGCGGACGCCGTCGGCCAACTCCCCGCATTGATCGAGCAGGCTGGCGAGCTCGTCGCGTGTCTTGCGTTCCAGGTCCATGAACATTGAGAAGCGTCCTTTCGATGGGAAAGCGGAGAGCAGCAACGATCGAGCATACACCGGCCGAGCCGCTGTCCGGCATTGCTGAGGGTGGTAGAGTGTCCGTACATGGTGGGACGGTTGCGGAGTATCATGGTGACGAACGGGTGAGCGATCGACGTGACGTAACGTAGTGACGCGTGGACGGGTTATTGCGTGACGTAGAGTCGGGCTGCGTCGTCCGGAGAATCGCTCAGGGTGTGCGTGGCAGCGCTGCGTCTACGAGCGGCAGCACCTGTGCGGCAGCGCGTTTCCAGGAGGAGTGTTGGGCCAGTCTCATCCAGACACACTCGCCGGGCGGTATCAGATCCGCGAGGCGGTTGGCGAGGGGAATTTCTCCGTCACGTACCGCGCGACGGATAAGGTGCTGGGCCGCGATGTCGCGATCAAGATCCTGCGCGAGCAGTATGTTCAGCACGCCGGCTTTACTTCGCGCTTCGAGAATGAGGCGCGGGCGGCGGCGCTGATCAGCCATCCCAACGTCATCCAGGTGTTCGACTATGGACGCGAGGACGACATCGCGTTCATCGTCATGCAGTATGTGCCGGGCGCCAGCCTGAAAGACTACATCCGCGATCATGCGCCGTTGCCGGTCGAAGAGTCGGTCGAGTTCACGCGGCAAATTCTGGATGGGCTGGCGGCGATCCACGAGGCGGGGATCATCCACCGCGACATCAAGCCGCAGAATGTGCTGATGACCGATCAGCGGCATCTGAAGCTGACGGACTTCGGGATCGCCCGGCTGGAGTCGGCGGCGGCGGGGCTGACAGAGTCCGGGACGGCGCTCGGGACGGCGGCCTACATGGCGCCGGAGCAGGCGTCGGGGCAGCCACTGGGCAGGGAGACGGACCTGTACGCGGTCGGCGTGATCCTGTATGAGATGACGACCGGGCGGCTTCCGTTCCCGGGAGACAATCCGGTTCAGGTCATGTACCGGCACGTCAATGAGATTCCAGAACCGCCGCGCGCGATTAACGCCTACATCCCGGTGACGATCGAAGCGTTCATCCTGCGGTCGATGTCGAAAAACCCCCGCGACCGCTATCCGAGCGCGCGGGCGATGCGCGACGCGCTGGTGTCGCCGGGGATGTCGGCGCCGGCGCGCAGGCGAGAGCCGCTCGTTGACCCAAGCGGAGCGACGGCGGCAGCGCCGGCGGTCGCGGCCGGAGCGCCGCCTCAGACGCCGCCGGCAAGGGGCTACACGGTCGGACGCGAGCGGCGGCGGCCGTGGGGGATCATCGCTGCGCTGGCGGCGTTGCTTGTCGTCCTGCTGCTGGTAGCCGCGATCGCGCTGGCCGGCGATGGCGACGACCAGGAAGCAACGCCGACGGTGGTCGCCGCTGTCGAGTCGACCGCGACGGAAGCGGTGGTCGCGCCAACGGCGACCGAAACGGCCGAACCAGCCGCGACCGTGGCGCCGACCGAGACGCTTGAGCCGACCGCGTCTCCAACGGTTTCGCCGACAATCGCGGCGAGCGCGACGCCGGAGCCGACCCTGACGCCTGAGCCAACCGTGACGCCGACGCCGGAACCGGAATCGACCGAGGCGCCGGCGCCGACGAGCACGCCGGAGCCGCCACCGTCGGATGTGGTGTTCAACGAGCCAATTCCGCTCTCGGCGATTCCGTACCCGATCCAGGACGGCGACGACGAGACGATGGAGGCGGGCGATTTCGAGGGCGCCTACCGGCGGCCGGACGGGAGGCTGTACGGGCTGCCAGCCGTCCACCTCTACGGGCAGGGTAGCGACGCCAGCACGGCGACCGCGTCTTTCGAGGTTGATGCTGGGCCAGCGGAATACATCGTGATCGTGATCACCGGGATGGATGACGAGGTTGCCGCGAAAGTTCCGATCCGGGTCTCGTTGAACGGCAACACCGTCTGGGAGGGCGCCAGCCCATTCGGGAACGAGGACTGGACCGATGTCGCCTGGGTGGTCCAGGACCTTGGCTGGATCTCGGGTGGCGAGAACACGTTGGCCGTCACGAACCTCGAAGAGGGAGGCGAGATCGGCACACCGCCATGGGTGCTGTTGACGAGCGCGACGGTGTATTACGACTAGACGTTGCTCTTCACGCGCGAGAAGAATGACGACGGTCGCGACGGAACCTGCCAGCGTTCGATCTGCGTGGAGCCGATGTTATGACGTATGGGTGATTTGACAGGTTCCGTGGCGTTCTGTTAGATTGCTCACAATCTGGCGTTGACGGTGAGTAGTAGCGGCCGGACCTTCGCAGCGAACCGGGGTATGGTGGAAGCCCGTTGACGGCCGGACCGCGAACTCGCACCTGAGCTGTTTGGCCGACGCGTCGGTGACGTGAGGCTGGACCGGGTTCCGCCCGTTATAGCGACGATGAGTGGGCCGGCCCTCATCCCCCAGCCCTCCGCCCAGCGGGCACCCGCCCAATCCTGGGAGAAGGGGAGTTGAGAGCGGGAGGGGTGGTCAATCAGGGTGGTACCGCGGGTAATCCCGTCCCTTCGTGGGGGCGGGCTTTTTTGTTGCCTGGTGGCTGTTGCAGAGGTGTGGTTCCGGTGATGGTTGTGGAGATGACAGACGAGATCAAGGTGGCGCCGGGAAAGCGATGGTCGTCGCGGGGGTTGCTGCTGCTTAGTCTGCCCCGGTAAGGGGCCAAGCGCAGCACGTACACGAGTGTGGTGTGACGACCTGAGCGAGAGACACGGAGGCAGTCCGATGGGCGACAGGGTACTGGTATTTGACACGACACTGCGCGACGGCGAGCAGTCGCCGGGGGCGACGATGACGACGCCGGAGAAGATCGAGGTCGCCCGGCAACTGGCGCGGCTGGGAGTGGACATTATTGAGGCAGGCTATCCGGCGGCCTCGCCGGGCGATCTCGAAGCGGTCCAGATGATCGGGCGCGAGGTGAAGGGCGTCGTCGTCGCCGGGCTGGCGCGCGTGCACCTGGGTGACATCGACGCGGCCTGGGAGGGCGTGCGCTACTCGGAGAGTCCGAGGATTCATACGTTCGTGAACGCGTCGCCGATCCAGATTCAGTACCAGCTTCGGAAGACGCCGGAAGAGGTGCTGGAGATGGCGCGGTCGGCGGTCCGGCGCTGCAAGGGGTATCTCGCCGACGTGCAGTTCTCGGCGATGGACGCGACGCGGGCGGACTGGGACTACCTGGTGCGGCTGTTCGGGATCGCGATCGAGGAGGGCGCGACGACGCTGAATGTGCCGGACACGGTCGGCTACACGACGCCTGAGGAGTACGTCAGCCTGATCGAGTACCTGAAGGCCAATACGCCGGGGATCGAGAAAGTGGTCATCTCGGTCCACTGCCACGATGACCTGGGGATGGCGACGGCCAACACGCTGGCGGCCATAAAGGCCGGGGCGCGACAGGTCGAGGTGACGGTCAACGGGCTGGGCGAACGGGCCGGCAACACGGCGCTCGAAGAGGTCGTGATGGCGTTGCGGACGCGACGCGACTACTATGACGGGGTTGACACGCGGATCAACGCCGAGGAGATCGTGCCGTCGAGCCGGATCGTCAGCCGGACGTCGAGCATTCCGGTCCAGCCGAACAAGGCGATCGTCGGCGCTAACGCCTTCGCGCACGAGTCGGGCATCCATCAGGACGGCGTCATAAAGCATCCGGGGACGTACGAGATCATGACGCCGGAGTCGGTTGGCTGGGGACAGTCGAAGCTCGTGATGGGCAAGCACTCGGGCCGGGCCGGGTTCAGGCAGCGGCTGAAGGATCTGGGCTACGAGGTTGACGCCGAGCGATTGCAGGCGCTGTACGTCCGTTTCATCGCGCTGACCGACCGCAAAAAGACGGTCAGCGACGCCGACATCATCGCGATCGTCGAGGACGATCTCCAGCACGACGGGCCGGAGCCGTATCGCCTGGTCGGCTGGCAGGCGCATTCCGGGTCGGACGGCGCGGCTGGCGCGGCTGTCATGATCGATGTCGATGGACGCGAGCGGGAAGCGACCGGCAGTGGCAATGGCCAGATTGACGCGCTCTATTCGGCGATCGATTCGGTCGTCCAGATCGAGAACGAGCTGGTCGAGTACCGGATCGACGCGGTGACGCCGGGCGAGGACGCGCAGGGCGCGGTCGTTGTCCGGATCAGGGTGGACGGCCTTATCTACGCCGGACATGGCGTAGCGACCGACATCGTTGAGTCAAGCGTGCGGGCGTATCTGACGGCGCTGAACCGGGCGGCGGTGGCGGTGAGATCGCCGCTGAAGGCGGAGGCCGCGGTGTGAGTTTCGAGTGATGACTGACGAGTGATGAGTTTCGAGACATAGGATTGGCCGATCGCTGATAACTGAGGGCTGAGGGCTAGGACATGGCTGGATTGACGATGACGGAGAAGATCCTGGCGAAGGGGGCCGGGAGGGATCGGGTGACGCCGGGGGAGATTGTTGAGGTGGCGCTCGATCTGGTGATGACGAATGACATCACGGCGCCGCTGTCGATCGCGGAGTTCAGGAAGACGGGGTTGAAGAGCGTCTTCGATCCGCAGAAGGTTGTATTCGTTCCGGACCACTTCGTGCCGGCCAAGGACATCAAGTCGGCCGAGCAGGCCAAGATCATGCGCGAGTTCGCGCACGAGCAGGGGACGCTCTACTTCGAGATCGGAAGGGCCGGGATCGAGCATGTGGTCCTGCCGGAGAACGGGCTGACCAATCCCGGCAACATCATCATCGGGGCCGACTCGCACACCTGCACGTATGGGGCGTTCAACGCATTTTCGACCGGGATGGGCTCGACAGACGTCGCGGCGGCGATGGCGCTGGGGACGACCTGGGTGCGCGTGCCGGAGTCGATCAAGTTCGTCTACACCGGGACGCTGCCGGCCGACATTGGCGGCAAGGACCTGATCCTGCACACGATTGGGGTGATCGGCGTCGATGGCGCGCTCAATTCGGTGATGGAATTCACCGGGCCAGTGATCGACGCCTTGCCGCTGGACGACCGGATCGCGATGTGCAACATGGCGATTGAGGCCGGCGGCGACACCGGCATCTTCCCGTTCGACGACAAGACGAAGGCGTACATCGACTCGGTGACGGATCGGCCCTACACGCCGTTCGCGTCGGACGCGGACGCCGAGTACTCGCGAGTGGTCGAAATCGACGTGACGAATTTGCGGCCGGTCGTGGCGCTGCCGCACCTGCCGTCGAACACGAGGTTCGCCGATGAGGTCGAGGACATGGCGATTCATCAGGTTGTGATTGGAAGCTGCACCAACGGGCGTTTGAGCGACCTGCGGGTGGCGGCTGAGATCCTGCGCGGGCGGCAGATCCACCCAGACGTGCGCTGCATCATCATCCCTGGCAGCCAGGAAGTGGCGAAGCAGGCCGGCCGCGAGGGGCTGGTGGATGTGTTCATGGACGCCGGCGCGATCTTCAGCACCTCGACCTGCGGGCCATGCCTGGGCGGCTACATGGGAGTGCTCGCGAAGGGAGAGCGCTGCGTCTCAACGACCAACCGCAACTTCCGTGGCCGGATGGGGCATCGCGAGGCAGAGATCATTCTGTGTGGGCCGCAGACGGCAGCCGCCAGCGCGGTGCTTGGCAAGGTCGGCGCGCCGTCGGGATTAGGTGACAGGTGACAGGGGACAGGGAACAGGAGAGATTGCAATGGCCACGGCGCAGGCGGTGAGGACGAGTTCAGGGCCGGGAAGCGACGAGGCGGCCAAGTGGATCGCGAGCGAACTGTATCGCTTTGTTGGGCCGGAGCGGACGCAGCCGGAGACCGTTGTCGAGATGTACGAGTGGGTGCGCGCAAGCGACCTGCACCACGCGGAGTGGGTGCGGATGTCGGACCTGGCGCGGCTCTGGGCTGAGTTCCGGCGCGGCGAGCGCGAGAGCAACTGGATGATGCGGGCGTTTGGGGAATCGTAGCGCGTGATGGGTGATGCGTAACGCGCCGCGCCGCGTTCCTGGTAGGGGCCGCATCCTGTATCGGCCCACGCCGTGAGGCGTC
>JBBECJ010000093.1:0-6589 GCA_040881885.1 Thermomicrobiales bacterium
GGCCAGGTCGCGCACGAGGCGGCGGAAGTAGACGGTGTCGCGCTTAACGCGTTGCCAACCACGGCCGCGTCCCCAACGACTTCCAGCGCCGGGAACGTGTCCTCGACCATCAGTTCCTCGGTCTTGATCGCCCAATCCCAGTTCCCCGCGCTCGGGAACGAGACGACCACCGACCAGCGGCCGGTCTCCTTGCCGGCTGTTGCGTCGACACGCAGCGTTTCACCGGTGTCAGCGTTGGTCGCCTCGAAGTAGGTCGTCGTCCAGTCGGTTGGCGTCACCCCATGCTGCAACAGCATGAAGTCAAGCGTCATCTCCTCGTCCACCTCGACGCGGGTGACGGGCTTGTCCATCTCGACCGTCGCCCAGCCACCTGCGACGGCGCTCGTCGCAAACGCCAGCATGGCAATGACCGCCAACAGCAATCCACTGAACAATCGTCCGCGCATGTGCTCCTCCGTTCCGACTGCGTGCCTGTAGCGTGGTCATCTGGCAGTAGTACATGCGTTGCGCGGGATTGGTTCCCTGCCGTCGCCCCTACCGGAAGGGCGGGCGGTGGCTTACTTGTCGCGCGTCAGCGCCCCGCGTCCATCGCTTCGGCGATTCGAATCGCAGCGTTGCGGTCGAGCGTGGTTTCGATCCGCAACGTCTTGCCGTCCTGTTCCCAGAGCAGGACGTTCGCGGCCAGCCGGATCGTTTCTTCGCGGATTGCGCCGTCGGGGCGTTCGTAGACGAACAGGTGCGGTCCGCCTGTCAGCCAGAAGCCGGACTGCTGGCCTACCTCCACTAGCTCGATCGTCGTCTCGGGACCGAGCTGCTTCTGGATGAAGCTGCTGTTGGTGCTGCCGTCGAACTGGCTGATCAACAGGCCGACGCCGGTCCCGCCCACCTCCGGCAGATTCGGACGTGGCAGGTAGACGTATGACACCTGGACGGTCCCGTCCTGATCGAGGACGTAAATAGCGTCCGGCGCGCCGAGGACTGCTTCTGGCGGCAGGATCAGTCCGTCGCCGGAGCGAAGGGCCGCGTCATCGAGCGTCGCTATCTCGCCGATCGACAACTCGCCACCGGGGCTGAGCGTTGCCGTCGGGTCAGCCGAGATCGACACGCCTGGCAGGCCGAGCCGGTCGGCGACGGTCGAGCGGGTCGAGTCGGACACGCTCAGGACAAGCGCGACGATGACAACCAGCGCGGCGGTCGCCCAACCGAGCCGGACCGCTTTCGTGGAGGGCCGCAGACGCGAGACAAACGGCCCGCGCCGGGGCGCGGATGCCAGCCGCTCGCGCACGCCGGGCAGCAGGTCCGGCTCGGCGGGCCAGTCGAGCTGCCGGCCCAGGTCACGCAGGACCAGCTCGATGTCGTCAGGCGGTTGGGAGGGTCGTCGTTCAGCCATCTGCCGTCTGCTCCAGGTCACTGGTTCCAGCCAGGGTCTGCTCTCGGCCGTCAAGGGTGACGCTCAATTCGTTCCGCAGTCGGCCCAGCGCGCGTGACAGGCGCGACTTGACCGTCCCGCGCGGGCATCGCAGCGTTTCGGCCGTCTCAGCCTCTGACAGGCCAAGAAAATAGCGGCAGGCAACCACCAGCCTCTCCTCCTCACGCAGGTGGTTGACGGCTTCCAGCAGCGCCTGCTGCCGTTCTCCCGCCAACGTCGCGGCCTCCGGCGACGCTTCGCTGTCGTTTCCACGCTGGGCGGCGGCCCGCAGGACGAGGTTGGCGCGTCGTCCAGCCGACTTGCGCCGGTTGCGCGCCTCGTTGACGACGATCTGCAACAGCCACGGGCGAAACGGCGCGCCGGCCCGAAAGCGGCCCAGCGCGAGATACGCCTTGACGAACGCCTCCTGCGCCGCGTCCTCGGCCTCGCCCGCCGAGCCGGTCACGACCCAGGCAGTCCGGACGGCGAGGTCCTGATAGCGGCGCACGAGCTGCTCGAAGGCCGCGGTGTCACCCGCTCTGGCCCGCTCGACGAGCGCTGACTCTTCCAGTCGATCCTCCCGCGCGATACGTCCTGCGCGTTATACAACGGACGAACGGGTTCGGTTCCGATGGACATGGGGAATGAGGAGTGTGCTTCAGAATTACACAAACGGCTTACCAATTGGTATAATGATGCTGTAATCCGTTGTGTAAGATCGCAGTCGGGCGTGAGAGTGGAGCGGGACGGCCATCGGAAGGAGCGCCACGATGTCTTCGACAACGACGAACCGGAAGACGTCCAAGACACGACAGGAGCGAGGAACTGGAAAGCGGCCAGGGAGCATGATCCGAGTTCCGGATGCAACGCACAGCATCCTGCGAGAGCTAGCCGCCGAGACCGGCCAGCCAATGCAAGAGCTCCTGGTGGAGGCTGTCGAGGCGATGCGTCGACGGCGCATGTTCGAGCTGGCGAACGCGGCCTATGCCGCTATGCGCGAGAACGAGGATGAGTGGCAGGAGGAACTGCGCGAGCGACGACTCTGGGACGTGACCCTGGCCGATGGCTTGGAGGTCGAGTAATTGGCGCCCAAGCCATCACGAGGCGAGATATGGTATGCAGACTTGGATCCAGTCGGAGGGCATGAACAGGCAGGGAAGCGCCCGTGCCTCATCATCTCTGATGACCTGAATAACCATGGGCCTTCCGGTCTAGTTGCGATCCTGCCCTTGACCCGAACTCGGCGACCTCACCCCTTTCACGTGCCGATCGAACCGCCAGAAGGCGGCGTCACTGCGCCTAGCTCTATTCTGTGCGACCAGATCCGGACGATCTCGGCTCAAGATCGTTTGACGCAGAAGTGGGGCGACATCACACCAGCGACGATGCGTGTAGTCGAAGATCGGGTCAAGATCTTCTTGAGCCTGAAGTGACGTAGGGCGGTGAGGGCTTCGGCATCTACCCGGAGCTCTCACTTGTCCCCAACTGCTCATTCATCTCCGTAGCTTCTTGGCTTAAGTTTGGATAATAACTCCAGTTTGGATTGTCTGCCGCCCGCCGAGTTTGAGGGGGCATGCGTCGTCTCACGACGAGAAGATGTCCTAAACCAGCGACCGGGATGAAGAGTGCATTTCAGTTGGCTGCACTCCTATGTCCCTACTTGATATGCCTGTACGACGGATGCAGCAGCCCAACCGCCCCGGTCACGGCCATCAGCAGCAGGCCACCGATCCCGATCGTGATCGGCGCGCCGTAGATGTCGGAGAAGATCCCGAACGGGACGACGCCGAGCGGCATCGCCGAGAAGGTCAGCATGTAGACGCTCATCACGCGCCCGTGGTAGGACGGTTCGGTGTTCATCATCACCAGCGTGCTGTTGAGCGACTGGAACCCGGCTGAGGACGCGCCGGCAACCAGCAGCATCGCCAGCGCCACCGGGTACGACTGTGCCAGCGCGAAGACGGCGATCGACAGCCCGAACAGGATTCCCATCGCCATTTGCAACATCCCGCGCCGCCGAAAGTTGGTGTTCATGCCGGCCACCGCCAGCGAACCTACCAGCGCGCCGATGCCATTGACGGAAAGCAGCAGTCCGAGGCCGCTCGCTCCGACGTTGAAGACATCGTCGGCGAAGACCGGCATCAGTTGCTGATACGGCATCCCCAGCAGCACCGGCGCGAACGCAAGCAGCAGCAGCGTGAAGACGACCGTGTTCGACCTGACGTAGCCTAGGCCATCGGCCAGCGATCGCAGCGGCGACGGTCGGTTCGTCCCGACCGGCGCGCCCATCTGCGGAATCCTCGTCAGACTGTAGACGACGAAGACATACATGAGCGCCATCAGGACGTAGACCTCGCCCGGCCCGACGACGGCGATCAACAGTCCGGCGATCGATGGCCCGATCACGCGCGAGAAGTTCATGCCGGCGTTGTTGAGCGCGACGGCGTTCATCAACCGTTCGCGGCTGATCAGTTGCGCCACGAACGCCTGCCGCGACGGCATGTTGAACGCGAACCCGACGCCCTGCATCGCGCTGATCAGCATCAGGTGCCAGATCTGGATCACGCCGGTCAGGACGAGAACGGCGCTGATCATAGCGGCGACGCCGATCAGCGACTGGGTCATCAGCAGTGTCCGCCGCTTTGGGAAGCGGTCGGCGACGACGCCGCCGAACAGGCCGAGCGTCAGCATCGGGATCCCGGAGCCGAGCGCGACCAGCCCGACCGACGCCGCTGACCCGGAGATGTCGTAGGCGACCCAGCCGGTCGTCACCATCCCCATCTGCATCGCGAGCGTGCCGGGCAGCATACCGACCCAGAGGTTGCGGAAGTCACGTTCTTCGAGCGCGGTGAAGGGCCGCTTCCAGGCTGGGACGTGTTCCCCGCGCTCCTCGACCGCGGTCGCAGGCGGCGCCGGGGCGATTGGCGTCGGAGCCGCGTGTGCCTGGGCGGGTGCGGTTGAATCGGGCGGCCTGGTCGCGGTGAGCTTGCGGATGACTGACGCTGGGTCAACGTTCACGCGGATGGACACTCCCTGTGGATGGCATCCACCCAGTGGCGGGAGTCGGTGCCATCGTGCCGGACAAGAATACGCCGCATGGCACACTGACGCAATATCGTGATGGCCGTTCGCGCATCAGGACAGGACGTGGACGACCGTGTAGATTCCGGCGAAGGCCATCCAGCCGGCGATCGCCAGCCGCCCGATCCGGCGGGCTGGATCGGCCAGCGCGCGTCGCGCGACCACCAGCCCGGCCAGCGCTCCGACGCTGCCGGCGGCGATCGAGAGGATCGTCAGCAGCGTCTTCGCGCCGTCGCCAAACGTGCCGCGTCCGGTGAAGGCGGTGATGAAGATCAAGAACAGCGCCGCGGTTTCCGCCAGCGCCCAGAGCGCCTCCTGGCGTATCCCCCCGCGTGTCCACCGTGTCGCAATCTGCATCCAGGCATGCCCCCAAAGTCGTCCACAGGATTTGTCCGTACAGCCATCGTGTGCTCGCGGCGCGAGATGCGGTTCAATTGTACGCGTTGGGTTCGCCTGTTCGTGGCGCCTGCGGTCGCGGATTGTTGCGTCGCGGGTGGAACGAATCGGGTTGTTGTTCGTTGTACTGACACAGGTACGACGGGGCGCGGAGCATGCGCATCTGGGGTCCCGTCGATTCGTTTTGTCCGGGGGGAGTTCGCGTGCAGGTCATGCTGGGGCGTCGTGTCGGGGTGGTTGGGGGCGGTCGTCAGGCTGCCGTTGTGCGTGGCGGGCGATTGGCGCTCGTCGCCGTGTTCGTGTTGAGTCTCCTGGCCGGGGTTGTCCGTCCGGAGACGGCCAGCGCGGCTGAGGATATCGTCCACATTCCAATGGACGAGAACGGCATGCCGACGCGGACCTGGTTCCCGGAGACGGGCCATCACGTCGCCGAGGAATTGCTCTCGGCCTGGCGCACGACCGGCCTGATGATCATTGGCTACCCGATCTCCGAGCCACTGCTCGAAGATGGCCGCGTCGTCCAGTACTTCGAGCGCGCCCGCCTCGAACACTGGCCGGAGTACAAGGACACCGAGTGGGAGGTCCAGGGTTCGCTGCTCGGCAACTGGAAGGCAGAGAAGCGCCGCAACGAGCCGGCCTTCAGGCCGCTGCCTTCGAATCAGCCGGCCGACAGCCCCGACCGCGTCTTCTTCGAGGAGACCGGCCACTGGCTGGCCTACGGGATGAAAACGTACTGGGAGGAGAACGGCGGCCTCTGGCAGTTCGGTTTCCCGATCTCCGAAGAGTTCCAGGAGAAGAATACCCAGGACGGCAACACCTACACCGTCCAGTACTTCGAGCGCGCCCGTTTCGAGTTTCACCCGGAGCACGCCGGAACCCAGTACGAGATCCTGCTCGGCCACCTCGGCGTTGACTACGCCGTCGACCAGAAGGTCGAGCGCAAGCCTGTCGCCCAGAAGCCGGACTCCGTCCGCTACAGCGACCGCCTCTTCGACGCCGACCTGCTCGAAGCCTTCCGCCCGCACGCAGGCCGCTGGATGGGCTACGTCTCGACCGACGCGCTCGGCATCCGCAGCGAGCCGGCCACCGCCGCGCCATCGGTCGATGTGATCTACAACCGCCGGCCAGTTGAGGTCCGCGGCATCGTCCGCGGGACCGAGGTCGAGGGCGTCGATGCCTGGTACATCGTCGGCGACAACCAGTACGTCTCGGCCGCCTATATCGCCCCGCTGGTCCTGGCAACGCCCCCGCAGACGTTCGGCGGCCATTGGGTCGATGTCAACCTGAGCCAGTTCTACGCCGTCGCCTACGACGGCGTCACGCCCGTCTACGTCGCGATCGTGGCAGCCGGCCGCGACGGCAAGACGCCGACCGGCGTCTTCCAGGTCCAGTTCCAGGTGCGCTCGGAGATCATGGACTCGGCCACCCTCGGCGTCCCAACCGGCGCGCCGGGTCACTACTACCTCGAAAATGTCGAGTTCACTCAGTACTTCCTGGCGGGCGGCTATGCCCTCCACGGCAACTACTGGACGCCCGAGGCCAGCTTCGGCGGCTTCACCACCAACGGCTGCGTCGGCGTGATGAACCACGACGCCGAATTCTTCTGGAACTGGATGTATCCGGGAGACTACATCAGCATCCACTTTTAGCTGTCAGCCGGTCGGCGATCAGCCGTCAGCCAGTTTGGTGAGTGACGCGACATGC
>JBBECJ010000094.1:0-1179 GCA_040881885.1 Thermomicrobiales bacterium
TGGCCGACAAGCTCGGCAACGTCGTCGCTCTCGGCGAGCGCGACTGTTCGATCCAGCGCAGGCACCAGAAGCTGGTCGAAGAAAGCCCCTCGCCGGCCATCGACGCGGACATGCGCGCGGCGATGAACGCGACCGCCGAGACGCTGGCGCGATCGGTGGATTACGTCAACGCGGGAACGCTGGAGTTCCTCGTCCAGGACGGCCAGTTCTACTTCCTGGAGATGAACACACGTATCCAGGTCGAGCATCCGGTAACGGAGCAGGTGACCGGCATCGACCTCGTCCGTGAGCAGCTTCGGATCGCGGCCGGCCAGCCACTCTCGTTCAGCGCCGCGCCGCAGCCGTGGGGCCACGCGATCGAGTGCCGCGTCAACGCCGAGGATCCGACTAGCGACTTCAAGCCGACGCCCGGCCCACTCCTGCGCTACGCCCCGCCGGCCGGCTTCGGCGTCCGCGTCGATTCCGGCTTCGTCGAGGGCGGCCTGATCGACCCGCGCTTCGACTCGCTGATCGCCAAGCTGATCGTCTGGGGCCGCGACCGGCCCGAAGCCCTCTCCCGCCTCGACCGCGCGCTGGCCGACTTCGAGGTGGCCGGCGTCGCGACGACGATCCCGCTCTTCCGCGCCCTCGTCCGCCACCCCGAGTTCGCGGCTGGCGACTACGACACCCGCTTCCTGGATCGAACCGGCCTGGCCACCCTCGTCCCGCCCTTCACGCCGCCAGCGCTAGCCGCGCCGGAGGACTTCACACCGGAGGACGGCGTCGTCGTCATCGAGGTCGATGGCCGCCCCTACCGCGTCAAGCTGCCCGAGGGCATCGGCGCGACGGACCGCGCCACCCGCTCGGCGCCACGCCGCGACGCCCGCCGCCCCTCGCGGGCCATCTCTCCGACCGGCAACACGCTCAACAGCCCGATCCAGGGCACCGTCCTCTCGGTCGCCGTCGCGCAGGACGACAGCGTCGAGGCCGGCCAGCTGATCTGCGTCGTCGAAGCGATGAAGATGGAGAACGAGATGGTCGCCCACCAGTCCGGAACGGTCACGGAGCTGCACGTCCAGCCCGGCCAAACTGTCCAGACCGGCGGGGCGCTGGCGGTTATCGAGCCTGCGTGACGAGGACAATCCGCAATGCGTAGGGACGGACCGGGTGCCCTCTGGGCGATGTCCGTCCGACAATAGG
>JBBECJ010000095.1:0-1176 GCA_040881885.1 Thermomicrobiales bacterium
CATGTGCGTCAGCCTGACGCTGCTGCCGGCGATCATCGGCCTGCTTGGCGACCGCATCAACTCGCTGCGGGTGCCGTTCGTCGGCCGGGCGATCGGGAAGGCTGACCACGAAGGTGGCGTCTGGGACCGCATCACCCGCACGGTCATGCGCTACCCCATTGTGAGCCTGGTGGCCGCCGTCGGCGTGCTTATCGCGCTGGCCGTCCCCTATCTCGACATCAACACCGGTTCGGCGGGCGTGAGCACGCTGCCGCGCAACACGGAATCGTACGAGGCGTTCGCATTGCTACAGGAGGAGTTCAATTTCGGCGCGATCGCGCCGACCGACATCGTGATCTCCGACGGCGATATCACCCGGCCCGAGGTGCAGGACGGCATCGAGCGTCTGCGCGCATCGCTGGCGGAGGACCCGCTGTACGGCGAGCCGACGTTCGAGACGAGCCCCGACAACTCGATCGGATTGCTCTCGGTGGCGATCAACGCCGACCCGACGAGCGACACCGCGACTGAGGCCGTCCGTGGCCTGCGCGCAGATCTCGTCCCGGCCGCCTTCACGGGCGTCGACGCCGAGGTTCTCGTCGGAGGCCGGACGGCGAGCCAGATCGACTACGTGGACACGACGGGCGACTTCACCCCCATCGTCTTCGTCTTCGTGCTCGGCCTGAGCTTCGTGCTGCTGACGATCGTGTTCCGGTCGCTGGTGGTGCCGCTCAAAGCGATGCTGATGAACCTGCTGTCAGTCGGCGCGTCCTACGGTGCGCTGGTGCTGGTCTTCCAGAAGGGCTTCCTGAACGAACTCTTCGGGTTCCAGCGGGTGGACATCATCGAGGCCTGGGTGCCCCTGTGGACGTTCTCCATCTTGTTCGGACTATCGATGGACTACCACGTCTTCCTGCTCAGCCGCATCCGCGAGCGGTTCAACAAGACGGACGACAATACGGAGAGCGTGGCATTTGGCGTGCGCACGACGGCCGGCCTGATCACCGGCGCGGCTCTGATTATGGCCAGCGTCTTCGGCGGCGTGGCGTTGGGCGACCTCGTGATGTTCCAGCAGATGGGCTTCGGCCTGGCCGTAGCCGTGATCCTGGACGCCACGATCGTGCGCTCGGTGTTGGTGCCGTCGGCGATGGCCCTGCTCGGCCGCGCGAACTGGTACCTGCCGCCCGTCCTGCGCTG
>JBBECJ010000096.1:0-6534 GCA_040881885.1 Thermomicrobiales bacterium
CGCCTGGCTGGCGCCGCGCGGGTCGAACTGCTCGACGCGCACCTGGCGCACGCGGCGGTGTTCGGCCCGCAGCACGGTCAGGCGGATGCCCGGCAGCTCGACAACCTCGCCCTCCGAAGGGATGCGTCCCAATCGCCGCTGAATGTAGCCGCCGAGCGTCCCGCTGGCTTGCTCCGGCCAGACGATGTCCATCTCGTCGGCCAGGTCGTCAATGCTCAGCCGTCCATCGACGATCGCCTCGTTCTCGGAGACGATCTCGAACTGCGGCGTCTCGCGATCGTACTCGTCCTGGATCTCGCCGACGATCTCTTCGAGGATGTCCTCGATCGTCACGACCCCGGCTGTCCCACCGAACTCATCGACGACGACCGCCAGATGCACCTTGGCCTGCTGCAACTCTTCGAGCAGATCGTCAGTCCGCTTCGATTCGGGAACGATGTAAGCTGGCCGGATCAGCGGCTCGACGCTGAGCCCCTCGTGCTCCTCGTTGACGTAGCGCAACAAGTCCTTGGCATAGACGACGCCGAGGATGTTGTCGATGTTCGTGCCGTAGACTGGTATGCGCGAGTGGCCGTGCTGGATGGCGACATGGACCGCTTCCGAGATGAGGACATCCTTCGAAATCGCGACGATGTCGATCCGCGGCACCATGATGTCGCGCGCCATCGCCTCGTCCAGATGGAGGACGCCGCTGATCATCTCATGCTCGTCTTCCTCGATGTCGTGCGGCTCGGACCGTTCGCGATCGGTGGGGTAGAAGACGCCGTTTGCGTCGGACGCCGCGCTGTCGGCGCTGCTCGCCTCACTCGCCCGTCGTTTGCCGCGCGTCAGCAGCCCGCTGAGCATCTCAACCGGCAGTATCACCGGCGCGAAAAGGAAGTTGAGGGCGGTGGCGACGCGCAGCTCGCGCGAGGGTTCACCGGATTGCTCGGTGTCCGCGAAGACACGTGGCAGCAGGTTGCCGAAAACGACCAGGACACCGATCCCGGTCAGCAGGCCAAGCAACAGGCCACCGCCGTCGAGCAGCTCCTGCGTCGTCGCGGCGATCATCCAGACAGCGACGCCGGCCGCCAGCATCTCGATCAGCAGCAGCGACGAGCGCAGCCGCTGAATCTTTTCGATCGTCTGCGCGTCTTCGCGCGATAGCCGGTTGTCCAGCAGGCGGCGGATATCGACGCGCGTGCCGGCCGCCAGGCTCATCTCCGCCCAGGTCGAGACGGCGACAACGGCGACAGCGACGACAGCGATGGCCAGTTCGATAATGACAGTGGTACTCAATCAGGCTCTCCAGGCTAGGCGCGAAGGCGCTGTCGTGCTCAATGGAACAGCGCACTGATCGACAGGTCCTTGTGGATGCGCGTGATGGCTTCCGCCAGCAGCGGCGCGACCGTCAGGACCTCGACCCTGCCGTTGCGGGCCGAAGCCAGCAGCGGCAGGGTGTCGGTGACGATGACATTCTCGATCGGTGAGTTGGCGATCAGCTCGGCGGCGTTGCCGGCGAAGACGCCATGGACGGCCGCCGCGTAGACATGCGCCGCGCCGCGCTCGATCAGCAGGTTGGCTGCCTCGACCAGCGTCCCGCCAGTCGAGATCATGTCATCGATGATGACCGCCGACTTGCCGGCCACGTCGCCGACCATCTCGATCACCTCGGCCTCGTCGGGCGATGGCCGCTTCTTGGAGATGATCGCCAGCGATCCGCCGGAGCGAACCCGGAAATCCTCGGCGCGGCTGACCCCGCCGGAGTCCGGGCTGACGGCGACGATGTCCTCGACCGCCATCCTGCGGAAAGCGGAGGCCAGCAGCGGCGTCGCCCGCAGGTGATCGACGGGAATGTCGAAGAACCCCTCGATCGCCGGCGCGTGCAGGTCGAGCGTCAGGACACGGTCGACGCCGGCCGTCACGAGCAGGTTCGCCACCAGCTTGGCGCTGATCGGCTCGCGTCCGCCCGTCTTCTTCTCCTGCTTGGCGTAGGCGAAGTAGGGGATGACGGCCGTGATCCGTGCCGCCGAGGAGCGGCGGACGGCGTCGATCATGAGCAGCAGCTCGACCAGATGGTGGTTGACCGGCTCGGCCAGCGCCTGGATGATGAAGACATCCGAGCCGCGCACGTTCTCTTCGAGCTTGACGCGCGTCTCGCCGTTGCGCCAGCAATCGACAATTGCCCGGCCGAGCGGCGCTTCGAGCGTTCCCATGATGTCCTCGGCCAGCTTGCGGTTGCCGTTGCCCGCGAAGATCTGTAGTCGTCCGTCCATCTGTCCTGTCTCTACTCGTTCTCGCCCAGAACGGTGGGAGTTGGGGACGATCCAATGACACGCGCCGGCACACCAACGACCGTCTTGCCGGCTGGCACATTCTTCGTGACGACCGCGCCCGCGCCGGTCCGGCTGCCGTCGCCGAGCGTCACCGGCGCGATGAGCATGCTGTCGCTCCCAATGAAGACGTCGTTTCCAACCGTTGTCTGGTGTTTCGCGAAGCCGTCGAAGTTGCAGGTGATCGATCCGGCGCCGACGTTGACGCGCTCGCCCAGCTCGGCGTCGCCGACGTACGCGACATGCCCGATCTGGGTCCCGGAGCCGATCCGGGCGTTCTTGAGCTCGACGTAGTTGCCGATGTGGACATCCGGCGCGATCCGGACGCCGGGCCGGAGGTGCGCGAACGGCCCGATATCGACGCCGGCGCCGACCTCGGACGCTTCGATCCACGACGCGCGAACGACGACATTGTCGTGGATCGTCGAATCCTCGATAACGCTGTCTGGCCCGATCCGGCAGCCACGGCCAATCGTCGTCCGCCCGCGCAACTGGCAGCCCGGCTCGATCCGCGTGTCGGCCCCGATCTGGACGTCGGCGTCGATGTAGGCCGTGTCCGGATCGACGAGGGTGACGCCGGCGCGCATGTGCCGCTCGTTGATCCGGCGCCGGATGCCGGCTTCAGCGGCCGCCAGCTCGACACGGTCGTTGACCCCGAGCGCGACCTCTTGCGGGGCCGTCACGAGCAGGACCGGGTCACGGCCATCCGGCAGGCTGGATCGCGCCGCCAGCTCAACGAGCGTCGTCAGGTAGTACTCGCCCTTTGGCGAGAGCGGGATCTCGCCGATCGCCGTCTCCAGCCAGTCACGCCGGACGACGCAGGCGCCGGAGTTGACCGGCGTTGGCCCAGTGTGTGTCTGCGTGTCCTCGTGCGCCTCGACGATGCCGATCACCCGGCCATGGCCGTCGCGCCGGTAGCGGCCATACGGCCCCGGCTCCGGCAGGACGACGGCGACACTCGCCAGCAGCGGCTGCGCCGCCACTGTCGCGTCGACGAGCATCCGCAGCGTATCGGCGGACATCAGCGGGTGGTCGCCGAAGATGACGACGACCCATTCAATGGAGGGGGTAAGGTGCGGCAGCGCGGCCCTGACGGCGTCGCCGGTCCCGAGCGGTTTGGCTTGCCATGCAAAGGTGACGTTACCGGCGACGGCGTCGCGCAGGGATTCGGAGGCGGGGCCGATCGTCAGAACAATCTGGCCGGGCGCGATCTCGCTCGCGGCACGCACGACATGCTCGACCATCGGCAGCCCGGCGATCCGATGGAGGACCTTTGGGGTTTCAGAACGCATCCGTGTCCCACGCCCGGCCGTCAGGATCACGACGGCGAGACTGCTGTCGCCGATCACACCGCCGGGCTGGCGGTTGGGAGGTTCGCTGATTGGGCTGGTACTATCCGGGTCCAAGCGTCCCTATTACAACGGCTGCAGCACGGTTGCGGCTCTCTGCGGGAGGCTCGTCGCGCAACGCGACGAGATGCTCGCGGGCCAGGACTCGAACCTGAAACAAGGGTTCCAAAGACCCCTGTGATACCATTTCACCACCCGCGACCGCTGTATGAAGTGTAACGAATGCCCCCAAACCGGGCAACAAGACGGTACTTTCGGGACCCTTGGCGGGGTACCGTTCGGATTCCACCACGCGCTATCATCAGATTCACGTCGCGGGCGCTGGTTCCGCGTCGCAGTTCGCCCCCGTCGATCCGGACAATCCGGACACGGCATGGAGATAATCGTATGTCGATGGTGTTGCCCCCTCCGCAGACCCGAGAATTTGTCGATCGGCTCTCTACGCTGGCGACCGAGTGTCGTGACGAGCTGGAGCAGAGTAGCCAATCAATCCAGGAGATTGAGCTGCTCCTCAATCAGACCCAGTTGGAAGTTGACCGGCTGTCGCAACGCGAGGCGCAGCAGAACGGGCGTATCCGCGAGATGGAGTCGAGCCTCGAAGCCTTCTCGCGGGCTGACATCCGCAGCACCTACCTGGCGGCCCATGATGTCCAGTTGCGACTGTTCATGATGCGCAACCAGCTTGAGGCGCTCGAATCGCGCCGCGAAGCGATCGACACCCAGCAGCAGCGGCTCCGGATCTTGTTGAACCTGGCCGAGATCAACCGCGAGCAGTCCAACGAAGCGATCCACAATAACACGCGCACAGCGACTCTCCAGGGTGGCACGAGCCTGTTTGGCAACTCGCCGGTCGATATGGCGCCGGAATTGATCCAGGCGCGCGAACGCGAACGCGTGCGCATTTCGAAGCAACTCACCGATGGCCCGGCCCAGGTGCTGGCCAACCTGATCTTGCGGACCGAGGTCGTCAAGCGCGCAGCCGAGCGCGCGCCGGAGACCGTCGCCGCCGAGATCGCGGATTTGCGGGAGATGGCGGCCCGCTCGCTGCTGGACGTCCGCCGTTCGATCTTCGAGATGCGCCCGCTCGTCCTCGACGAGCTAGGCCTCGTCCCGACGCTGCGTCGCTACGCAACTGACTTTGGCCGCGAAAACGGCGCGACGGTGACGATCAACGGTCCTGAGCGCGATGACTCAATCGCCGGTCACACACGCGTCGGGCTGTTCAGGCTGATTCAGCAGGCGATGGTCGCCCTGGTCACGCCGAACGTGGGCACAACTGTCCAGTGTGACATCCGTTTCGAGGAAGCTCAGGTAGTTGCGCGACTGGATGCCGCGAGTATCGGCCCCAGAACGGATAACACCGTCGCGCACTTTGTCGAAGACACTTACACGCTTGAAGCGATCGACTTGATCGGCGGCTCGATCCAGTACGAGCCACTCACGGGCGGCGTCCGCGTCACGATCGTGGTCCCAATCGGCCTGCAATAGTATCCCCTCGGCTCCCAGCGAGGCTACCGGCAAACGCCGGCAGCCTCGTTTCGTTTCCAGCAACGGCTGTCCCGCATCGCGCAGGCAGACTGCCGCTGCCTCGCCGCGCTCTGGCCGCAAGGACATCATTCAAGGTAATGCGGGCGGCTCATCGACTGTGGAAGACGACGTTGGACAACAGGAGGATCTTCACCCTCCTCGAAACGCTGCGCCGCGCCGGTTCCCCATCTGCCGTGGGGCCAATGACGACAATTCGTTTGCAACACTTCCACCCGTGCTTCGCCATCCTTCGTCGTTCGTTTACCGTCGTACTCCAGGCGCATTCATGTGATCTGAGTTAATGCGGCGCCAGCATCTGGAGACCTGGCGCATTTCAAGGTACCAACGGCTTGGTACCCAGGTACTGAGGAATCGCATGTGGTCAGGGCTTTTGACCCATTTGAGATTCACGGGGTTTGCCCTATGCTCATAGTGTCTTCGGAAAACCACTCGGGAACGCCAGGACCTCACGAGAGACGACTTGACCCGGAGCTCTCGCGCAGTATGTACAGGGTCCGATAATCTGGCAGTAATTGCCGCATATCTGGAAGGAGCCCATTGTGGTTCAGTATTTCTTCGCCGCTCTCGAGACCCTTAAGGCCCGCGAAGACGAAGGCCAGGGCCTCGTCGAGTACGCCCTGATCATCGTGCTGGTTTCGATCGCGGCCATCGCCACGATGACGATTCTCGGCACCACCGTTTCGGACGTCTTCAACACGATTACCGGCTCCCTCACCTAGTAGTCCGGTAATTCGTCAGCAAGACATGTGTGGCGAAGCCCAGCCGTACCGCTGGGCTTTGTCGCATATTGTCGAATGGAATAGATCGTGAGGTCTGGAATGACACGATCTCAGTGTGATGGTCAGGGCCTCGTCGAGTATTCGCTAATCCTGCTCCTGATGGCCGTAGCCCTTGCCGTCACGTTGGCTGCCTTCGGCCCTGTGGTTGAGGCGGCATACGGTTTGGTGGTCGCGGCGTTTCCTTGATCGTGCATTGGTTCACCCCGGGCAACCAGGAACGCTGGTTGCCCGGGGTGCGATGTTTCTGACAATACGTCAGCAACATGGCGACAGACGCTACAAATGAATCGAAGCGAGGAACTGAGCAACATGAGAACAGCGATAATGCGCAACGAACGGGTCAGTTGGTATGTCCGGGTCATTCCTGCTGTTTTCCTGGCAGTCCTCCACGTCCTGATCGCATGGTTAAAGTTTGACAGCGCTGTCGGTGCGGCACGAGCAGCCGCCGAAGATCTGTGGATGGGGCATGTACTAAGCATGTTACATTCGGTGTCCGGCGGGATCTTCTTCGCTGTTCTTGGCGTAATGATCCTGATACGCAAGGAT
>JBBECJ010000097.1:0-6498 GCA_040881885.1 Thermomicrobiales bacterium
TCGCGGAAACCGCCACATCGGCCAGCAGTGGAGCTTTCCGAATGGAACATCGAATTGGCAAACGCATCATCGTAGTCGGCAGTTCGAACGCTGGCAAGAGCACGCTAGCGGCGTGGCTGGCTGACGCTCTCGACGCGCCGTTCATCGAACTCGACGCTCTGCACTGGGAGCCCGGCTGGGTCGAAGCCGACGATGATGTCTTCCGTGACCGAGTGCGACGTGCGATTCAGACCGACTCCTGGGTCATGGACGGCAACTATATCCCCCAGCAGCAGGACATCAGTTGGCCGGACGCCGACACGATCGTTTGGCTCGACCTGAGCCTCGCGACCGTCCTGCGACGGTGCGTCCGTCGCACATGGCGACGCTGGAGAACTCGCGAACTCCTCTACGGCGGGACCAACCGTGAGAACTTCCGGGAACACCTCATGATCTGGAGCCTGGACAAGTCGCTGATCTCACACATTCTCCGGACCCACCGCGCCAGGCGCCGAACGTATACGGCAGCGCCGATTGATCCGCGCTGGTCGCACATCACCTTCATTCGCCTGCGCTCCGTCGAGGAGGTTGAGCGCTGGCTGGACAGCATCGTTGCCAGCTTCGAGTCTGCCGACATGAAGGAATCCACTGGGGAGTTGAAGGAGCCGGGGACCGCCGCGTGATGTGACCGCGTCGCGTCGCGCCTACGTCACGCTGGCAGCTGTCGCGTCGCTCGGCTCATTGACGCGCTGATCGCGTGCCGGGATCGCGTCGCGCAGCAATACCGGCAGCCCGACCGCCGCCGCGTGCTGGGCGGTCCTGATCGCGCTGACCAGTCCACGCGTCGTCGAGCGGCCGTGCGCGACAATGACGACACCATTGACGCCCAGCAGCGCGGCCCCGCCGATCCCCTCAAAGTCCATGTTGTCGCGCATCCGCCGGAAGGCTGGCCGCAGCATCCCGGCCAGCAGCTTGTCACGCCAGTTCGCCGTCAGTTCCCTCCGTAACGCGAACTGGATACTGGCGGCGGTACCTTCGGCGATCTTCAGCCCGATGTTTCCAGTAAAGCCATCCGTGACGGTGACCGCCGGTGGCTTGTCGAGCATCTCGCCGCCTTCGACATAGCCGATATAGTTCAGGTCCGACCGCTCGAACAGCTCCTGGGCGGCGCGTGTCAGCGCGTTTCCCTTGCTCGACTCCTCTCCATTCGAGAGCAGCGCGACGCTCGGGTTCGGCACGTCCAGAACAGCCTTCGAATACGCGGCGCCGAGGTAGCCGAACTGCAGCAGCATCTCAGGCTTTGGATCGATCACCGCTCCGATGTCGAGCGCGTAGGAATTGTGCGTGTTGATGGCGGGAATCCGCGTCCCCAATGGTGGCCGCGAAACGCCGCGGATGCGCCCGAGCGTCATCAGCGCAGCCGCCACTACCGCCCCGCTGTGTCCGGCCGAGACGACCGCGTCGACGGCGCCAGACTTCATCAGACCCAGCGCGACCGTGATCGAGTTGTCAGCCTTGCGCCGAATCGACTGAACCGCCGATTCCCCCATCCCGATCTGTTCCTCGGCGTGGACGATCTCGAACGCGGTGACCGGCGTGTCGCAGCGGCGCAGCTCGGCCTCGATCTCCGGCTTGCGGCCGACGAGAATCAGAGTCATCTTCGAGTCGCCGGCCAGCTCCAGGGCGGCGGAGATGTTGCGCGGTGTTCCGTAGTCACCGCCGTGTGCGTCGATCGCGATCCGCATCGTCTGTTACACTCCGAACGAGGCACGTTTCGGCCATGAATGTGCGTGTTCCTACCGGAAACGTAATGTATCACTCCCACGCCGGACGTGAAACACCCCGGCCCAGGCGCGCGTCACGCCTGGGCCGGGGTGGCGAAAAGCCACGATTAGACGTCCAGGTTCTGGACCTCGCGGGCGTGCGTCTGAATAAAGCGCTTCCGTGGCGGGACCGCGTTGCCCATCAGCATGTCGAACGTCTCGTCGGAGTGGACAGCGTCCTCGATCGTCACCTGCAGCAGCGTACGATTGGCCGTGTCCATCGTCGTCTCCCAGAGCTGCTCCGGGTTCATCTCGCCGAGGCCTTTGTAGCGCTGGACTTCGACCTTGCCGTCCTTGAACTCCTTCATGGCCCGGTCACGCTCGTCGTCGCTGTAAACCCAGCGGATCTCGTTGCCCTTCTGGAGGCGATACAGCGGCGGCTGCGCGATGTAGATTCTGCCTTCGACGATCAGGCTCTCCATGTGCCGGAAAAAGAATGTCAGCAAGAGCGTCCGGATATGCGCGCCGTCGACGTCGGCGTCGGTCATGATGATGACGCGATGGTAGCGCAGCTTGCTCGAGTCGAACGTCTCGCCGATTCCGGTGCCGAGCGCGGTGATCAACGCGCGGATCTCGGCGTTCTGCAACATCTTGTCGAGCCGAGCCTTCTCGACGTTGAGGATCTTGCCCCGCAGCGGAAGAATCGCCTGGAAGCGCCGGTCACGTCCCTGCTTTGCCGAGCCGCCGGCGCTATCACCCTCGACGATATACAGCTCGGCTTTGGCGGGATCGCGCTCGGAGCAGTCGGCCAGCTTGCCCGGCAGCGAGAACGTGTCCAGGCTTCCCTTGCGCTGCACCAGCTCCCGCGCCTTGCGTGCCGCGTCGCGAGCGCGTGCGGCTGTAATGCACTTGTCGACGATTCGCTTGGCAGGCTGCGGGTTCTCTTCGAGGTGCTGCGCCAGCAGCTCGTTGACGACCGATTGGACCGCGCCAGACATCGGCGCGTTGCCGAGCTTGCCCTTCGTCTGTCCCTCGAACTGCGGCTCGGGCAGCTTGACGCTTACAATCGCCGTCAACCCTTCGCGGACATCCTCGCCGCTCAGGCTGTCATCGTTCTCCTTGAGGAAGCCGTTCTTGCGCGCGTACTCGTTGATCGTCCGCGTCAGGGCCGTCTTGAAGCCGGTCAGATGCGTCCCGCCGTCTACCGTGTTGATGTTGTTGGCGAAGGTGTGAGTCGACTCGCCGTAGGTGTCGTTGTACTGGAGCGCCACCTCAACGATGAAGTCGCCGACCTGCTTGTTCATGTAGAACGGCTTCGGATGAAGCACCGTCTTCGTCTTGTTGAGATGCCGGACGAACGATTGGATGCCGCCCTCGAAGTAAAACGTCATCTCGCGGTCGCTGCGCTCGTCGCTGAAGATGATCCGCAGACCTTTGGTCAAGTAGGCCATCTCACGGAAGCGCTGCGCCAGCGTGTCGTAGTTGTAGTCGAGCGAGTCGAAAATTGTCATGTCAGGCATCCAGCGCTGAGTCGTGCCGTGCTCGGCTGGATCGGACGAGCCAACCTTGCGGACGGCACCGGTCGGGATGCCCTTGCGGTACTCCTGCCGGTGCAGGTTACCGTCGCGACGGACCTCCGAGATCATCCACTCCGAGAGTCCGTTGACGACCGAGACGCCAACGCCGTGCAGGCCGCTGGACATTTTGTAGCCCTCGCCGCCGAACTTACCGCCGGCATGCAGGACGGTCATCACGACTTCAAGCGCCGACTTGTTCATCTTCGGGTGCTTGCCGGTCGGGATGCCGCGTCCGTTGTCGCGTACCGTCACCGATCCGTCAGCGTGGATCATGATCCGAATCGTGTCGCAATGACCGCCGAGCGCCTCGTCAACCGCGTTGTCGACAACCTCGTAGACCAGGTGGTGTAGACCGCGTAGGTCGGTGCTGCCGATGTACATGCCCGGGCGGCGACGGACGGCCTCCAACCCTTCGAGAACCTCGATGTCCTTGGCATCGTACGATCTGCGTGCCGGCGAGACGGTACTCGTCTTAAGTGCCTGTGCCACGTGAGTGTTACCTTCCTGGGACTTGAGCGTGCAGGCCGAGTCGACTGGCCCGGTCGCGGTAGAACAGCATTGCGGCGACGATCATGCCGCTCGCGATGACAGCGTTAAGGAGGATTGCCAGCAGCGCCCCCGGCAGGCTGGTCGCCAGCTCGCGCAACGCGAACGCCAGACCGGTGCTGATCAGCAGCGAAGCGGCCATGAAGCGCAGCGATTGCCAGAAATGGCGCTGGACGACCTGGTAACTCGATCGAAGCGCTTCGAGAGGACCGGCGTCGTCGAGCACGAGCGCGTGGATCGAGAAGAAGAAGTGGACCCACGCCCATGACGCTGGAAACAGCAGAAACAGCCACAGCAGCGTCGCTTCGCCAAAACCAAAGACCGCGCCCGCCACCGTCGCGATGATCACCGGCATCGCGACAAGAATCGCCAGCCCTGCCAGCGCCAGCCCCCAGCCAGCGATCCGTCCGGCCCTACCCATCAGCGCCGGCGCGTCAACCGGCAGGCTTCGGTCCTGACTTGCCAGCGCTGCCTGCGCCAGCATCGAGCGGTACGTCGACGCGATCAATAAACCGGCCGCAAGCGCTGCGATCAACAGCAGCACGACGACTCCTCCCGGCAGTCCGGTCCAGGTCGCGCCGGCGCGCAACGCCTCGACGCGCTCGCCCGCAAACGATGGAACGATGCCCGGCGTTCGCAACAACGGAATTCCAAGCGTGCCAGCTTCAAATACACTGAATCTATCCAGACGCTCAATTCCGGCCGCCCAATCGCTCCAACTGCCGCCTTGCCCTCGAAGTCGCGAAGCGATCGCCTCGGTCAACGGCTGAAGGGTCACGCTCGGGCCGAACAAGAGAAACAGGTCCAACGCGACAATTGGCAGGATCGCTAGCGGTCGCAATGCCAGCGCGGCGTAGCCAAATCCGATCGTGTCAATCACACCGGGCAGTGGAACCTCGTCGTCCATCCCGTCGTCACGCGTCGAGTCAACCCGTTTTTCTCGGCCCCAATTGTGCATGTTCCGCGTTCCCGTCAGCCCCAACCGAGCTCACGTAGACGCTCTTCACCGATGCCGAAGTGGTGCGCCACTTCGTGGACAACCGTCTTGCGGACCTGCGCGACGATCTCGTCGTGTGTCGCACAAATACCTTCGATAGGCCGTTGGAAGATCGTGATCTTGTCCGGCACGACCAGTGAATACGACGAACTGCTTCGGGCCGTCAGCGGAATCCCTTCGTAGAGCCCGAGCAGCGTCCCGAACCTGACGCCAACGCGCCGCATTTGCTGCCGGCTGGGTATCCGATCGACCGTAACCTCGATGTTGTTCATCAGTTGCAACAAGTCATCCGGAAGGGTGTCCAACGCCGCGACGACCAGTTCTTCAAACTCTGCTTCTGATAGCCGCACGGATGACATTCCCCTTCGATCCGCAGACAGTTGATTATACCATTTTTCGCATTCGTACGCGAAAATCAGCGATTCGAGGCACGTCGTTTTGGCGTGCCACCGCAATCGGGGACATCGTCGACAACCTGGCTACCGATCGGTGTCTGCCTGGCGTCGCAATCAGATCTGAAAACCGTGACGACCAGAGCTCTTTGTCATCTCGCCCGACGCCAGGCCGGATGACAAAGGGCTCTGGTCGTCAGATCGGAAGCAGCCATCTGATCAGGGTCGAGGCGCCGAATCAATCAGCGGTACATCGTCTGGTTTCGCGTGCCGCTGCTGTAGACGTTTGGATCGATCGTCTCATTCACGAGCGCCGGCTTGCCGGACTCGCGAGCCCGTTCGAGCGCCGGGCGAATGTCCCCAGGCCCGGTGACGTGCTCTCCGTAGCCGCCCATCGCCTCGACGATCCTGTCGTACCGGGTCGCGAGTGGCTCGTTGGCGATAGCGTCACGCTCCTCGCCGTACTTGTCAATCTGCCCATAACGGATCTGGTTCCAGGCCGCGTTGTTGCCGACGACGCCGACGACCGGCAGGTTGAAGCGAATCAACTCGGGCTTCGCCACCTTCGCAGCGATCGCAAACGGCGTTCCGACGCCGAGTGTGCCAAGTGGACCCGGGTCCATCCAGTGTCCTGGCTGGCGTGGTTGGATCGCGCTGGCCGAGATCTTCACCACGTCGCCGTCACCGATGTAGATCTAGTCGTCGGTCACGAAGTCGTTGATCTCCGTTGCGACGCGCAGCAGTTGGATCGGCACGGCGTCGGAACACATGTTGGCCCTGGCGACTTCGTGGCGCTAATCCTCGACCTCGCGGAGTTTCGTGAGCAAGCCGGAGGCCTTCGTGTTCGTCGACATGGCCGCGGTCATCTGCTCCAGAAAGGCGCCAACTGCGGACGTACTTGATGGAGATGTGTTACTTCGTGAGCTATTTGGCGGGGTTCTTGGTGCGATAAGAGGCGCTCCTAGTTCACCGGAAAGGGCCGAGAAACGGCTCTCAGCGCCGTCTCAAAATCTCCGTGCCGACGGTACCGCACCTCTTCCCATACCAGGTATAGTCATCAGCGACACGATGATTGCTGTTCGGTATGGGGGATTGCATGCACGCGCCGGTCCCCGAGTCCTCCGCGCTCTTCGGGCGAGATCGCGAGCTCGGCATGCTGCGCCAGCATCTCGATGTCGCCTTCGTCGGACGCGGCAGACTCACACTCATCGGTGGGGAGGCGGGGATCGGCAAGACCGCGCTCG
>JBBECJ010000098.1:0-6431 GCA_040881885.1 Thermomicrobiales bacterium
TCATAAGCGTCGTGCTGCGCACCAGACGAGCGATGTTGGGCGTATAAACGACCGCCAGCGCGACAATCACATTTTTCACGGCCGGACCAAGTGTCGCCATAATAGCGATTGCCAGCAGAATACTGGGGAATGCTTCGAGTCCGTCCATGACGCGCATTAGCCAGGTGTCGAGCTTTGAGTAGTAGCCCGCGACCAGTCCGATCATCGAGCCGATCACTATCGCGCCGACCATGACGGTGACACCGACCAGGAGCGATATCCGCGTGCCGTAGATGACGCGGCTGAATACATCCCGGCCGAGGTCGTCGGTCCCGAAATAGTGCTCTAACGACGGACCCTGCAGCCGAATGCCCGGATCAACGAACTTTGGCTCGTGATTCGATATAACCGGAGCAGCCACAGCCAGAACGATCAGGAACGCCACGAAGCAGAGGCTGACCAGGCCGGCTGGATTTTCGAGCAGCAGGCGGACCCAGTAGTACCTTGAGGCCGAAGTGATCGACGACAACCGAAACCGGCCGGCGCGTTGCGCTGGCGCTCCGGCAAGTCCGTCTGAAGCCTTAGTCAGAGCCATAGCGCACCCTCGGATCAACGTAGACATACAACACATCGATGAGCAGCATGACGAGCACTTCGACGCCCGCAATCGTCATCACCGCTCCCTGAATGACCGGGAAGTCCCGCCGCGTGACGCTCTGGACCAGCAATCTGCCCATGCCGGGGAGGTTGAAGACTGTCTCGATCACGATTGAACCGCCAAGCATTCCCGCAAGCGTAAAACCGATGACGGTCATGATCGGAATCATCGCGTTGCGAAGCGCATGCATCAGGATCACACGCCGGTTCGGCAACCCTTTGGCGTAGGCGGTGCGCACAAAGTCCTCGTTCAGGACGTCGAGCATCGTCGACCGCACAAGCCGCGCCAGCAGACCAGCCGCTGAAAAGCCGAGTGTGAAGGTCGGCAAGATCATGTACTTGAAATGCTTGACGGGATCATCGCCGATGTCGGTGTAACCGCCCGATGGCAGCCACCCAAGGATGACGGCAAAGAGCAGGATACACAGGATGCCGAGGAAGAAGCTAGGTACCGCCGCGCCGCTGATGGACATGACCATGAAGAACCGGTCTACCATCGAGTTACGTTTGACGGCCGCAATGACGCCAGAGGGTATCGCGATCAGGATCGCGAGCGTCAACGAGTAGAGCGTGAGCAGGCCGGTCGGCTGAACGCGATCGATCAACGCTTCGGTCACTGGCTGGTTGAGAAACAGTGACTCGCCGAAGTCGAGCATGAGAGCGTTGCCGAACCACTCGACGAACTGAATGTGGAACGGCTCGTTGAGGCCAAGCCGCTCGCGAAGCGCATCTTTTTGTTCCTGGGTCGCCTCGCGCCCCAGCATGATCGACGCAGGATCGCCTGGGGTGAGGTGAACCAGCGTGAAGACGACGACGCCAACAATCAGCAGCACTGGAACGAGGAGCGCAAGCCGGCGGAGGATGTATGCTGTCATCGACCGAATCCTGCTCGACATCGCGCGGTCAGTCGCGGAGATTTCGAGTGGGCGTTTCCGGCTCTGAACATAACTCGTGACATGGCTCCCCCTGTGAAGCGCCGCGGTTGGTCCTGGCTGGGTTCCCTCCGACTTCCGGCAACACCGCGCGTCCCCCGCGACAACGCGATCGGGATACCGGAAGCGAGGAGCGGGATCCCTCCGCTCCTCGCTCAACGCTTCGGCGTCTACTCCTCGAACCAGGAGTTCGTGAACTCAGGCTCGATCTCGAAGTGCGTCGACTCGATGGCGTTCTTGACGCTGGCCGCCAGCGCCGCGACGCCAAAGTTGTTGACCAGCTTGATGGCCGGCGCCTGTTCGTACCAGAGCGCTTGGAGTTCCTCGAAGGCCTCGAAGCGCGCTTCGAAGGTAAGTTCGGACTTGACCCGGTCGATGATAGCCAGCTTCTCGTCCGTGCACCACTCGCCGTCGGCGGTGCAGCTCGCGAACGCCGCGATTAGGATTGGGTCGGGCCGGAAGACGTAGGCGCCGGTCGTCAAGTCCCAGGCGGCGGGGTCTTCAAGCACCTCGTCGAGCGTCGCTTCGTCCATCACTTGCAAGTCAGTCGTGAAACCGGCGTCCTCGAGTTGCTGCTGGGCGACGACGGCCGCGTTGTAGTCGCCGAGGTCCTCCTGGGTGCAGACAATCCGAATCGGCGATCCGTCGTAGCCGGCCTCTTCGAGAAGCTGCGCGGCCAGTTCGGGGTCGCCCATGTCGTAGAACTCTTCACCAACCGCGGAATCCCAGGCTGTCTGCGGCATCATGACGCCGGGTCCTGGCTCGAAGTAGCCTTCACCGTGGGTTGCCTGCCCACTCGGCACGACGGCGATCGCTGCCTGGACTGCCTTGCGGAGTCGGACGTCAGTGAACATTCCTTCAGCCGTGTTTAACGGAATGACACCATAGCTGCGCGGCGGCAGGATGACGATGTTGACGTTCGGATCGTCACCCACAACCTCGATCTGGTCGGGGATGATCTCTTCGAGATAATGATACTCACCCGACTGCAGACCGGCGACACGGGCGGCCTCGTCCGGAACCGGGATGAACTCGATCTCATCGAAGTAGGCTGCCTTGACGCCGGCGTAACCACTGTTCGGGCTATCGACGCCGACATATTCGTTGAAGCGCTCAAGGAGGGTGTAGCGATCGACGAGGCGTTCAACAAACCGGTATGGCCCGGTGCCGATGTAGCCATCGTCAGCGAGTGTCGTGTCCATGTTTGCCTCCATGATGGAGGCGGGATGAATTGATAGTCCCTGAGACTGGCGCGCCATCATGCTCGAAAGAGCGGCGAGCGGTGAGGTTAGCTTGAATTCGACCGTGTATGGATCGACTTCGGTGATGCTATCGAGAGACGGCTGGATGGCGAGGCCGAGACTGCTGACCGGCGCCCAGCGGTTGAACGAGGCGATGACATCAGCGGCGACCATCTCATCGCCGTTGTGGAACGGTACGCCTTGGCGCAGCGTGATGGTTGCCGTCAACCCGTCTTCGCTAACCTCGATGCCCTCGGCGAGCATTGGCACGGTCTCGTAGTTGCCGTCAAACGTGAATAGCGCCTCGAACATGTGCCAAGTGATCATCGTGACGGTGCGCTGGGCGATGTATTGATTGTCCAGCCCGGCCGGTTGACCTGTGCCTGCGACTCGCAATCGGCCGCCTCGGACGCCCTCGCCGGTCGAGCCGCTGGGTTCGGTGGCTGCGTCGGGTGGCTCGGTTGCTTCGGCTGATTCGGTCGATCCGGCGGCTGGTTCGGTCGATCCGGCGGCCTGGGTTGGCGTGGCATCATCATCGTCGTCGTCGCCACCGCAGGCTGCCAATAGTCCGGCGACAACCGGGGCACTGAGTCCAAGCAATGCTACGCGCTTCAATAGAGTGCGCCGGTTCAGCCGCCCCCCGACCACATAGTCGTACAGGGCTCTCGCACCGTGATCGTCAGTCATCGTTTCCCCCCACATCAAGAGACGGACGAGTTGCCTCGCCGATCGAACCTGGGATCGGGACTTGCCATCCTCAACGGTTGGAGCGCGTTTTGACGCGCTGGCCCAACGGCCTGGCGGGCTGGCGACTGCTCCTTTCTCAGCGTGACACGTCGAAGGGATCCCCTCTCGGAAGAGTGGTGCGCGCATACTAGCATTCGTGCTGGAAATCCGTCAAACGTCGCGGTTGTACAAGACGCGGCTTGATCCAACGTCACAGTCTTGTGAAGTTGCTGGCTGGACTTCCGTCGCCGAACGAATCACGTCCGCGGGTAGGTTGGGCCGGCCGCCCAGAGGAGGAGGCGCCTGTTGGCCCCTCCCCGTCACGCACGATGTGTCTCTCCTGGCGCGTCAATCCTTCAACATGTCACGCAACGCATCGTACGACGGGCGCGGGGTCCAGTCTGAATTGACGGACGACCAGGGGTACTTCTCGTCCTCGGGTGGCGCGAGGGTTGTCCAGTTCAGCGTCCAGACGAACATGCCGGTGACGAAGTCCCACTCGTTCCTGGCGATCTCGAACGAACGGACGAGATATTCAGCCACCTCGTCCTCGGTGTTATTCGCGCCGTACTCGTACCCCTCGGCCTGATTCGCGGTCGTCCAGCCGAACTCGGTGATCCAGACCGGTTTGCTGGAGTCGCCGTTCGCGATCATCACATCCCGTAACTGCTCAGCGCGGCGGAAGTAGAAGCTCTCGTCGTCGTTGTAGCCGTCTTCATCGCTCGGATTGTCCGGCCACATCGTGTCGGGCGGGTTGTGGGTGCTGGAAACGTGCATCCCCATGACATCGAAGTAAAGCGCGATTTCGCCCCGCTGATACTGGTAGATCTGCGAAAGGTACTCCACGTCATCGATCGCGATAGACGGGTCGTTGACACCGTTCGGTGTCAGGCCACCGAAGACCACCAGCGCCTGCGGGTTCCCCTGCCTGACGCCGGCGAAGCCGGCCCTCAGCAACTCGAAGTAGTCGGCGACACGAATATTGCCGTTGACCTCATGGGCCAGGTTCTGCTCGTTCCAAATCTCCCAGGCCTGGACCTTCCCGGCGTAGCGCTGGGCGACGAAAGCCATCAGTTCGGTGAACTGCGTGTAGTCGGCCAGCAATTGCCCTCCGGTCGGGTCGAGCGCCCAGTCCGGCGCCTTCGCGACGACGAGCAGGATGTTGATTCCCTCGCCCGCGAATTCATCGACGATTCGGTCAACCGGCAGTGGGTCCCACTGGTTGTCAACGCGCTCGAACTGGCTCCACTCAAGCTGGAAGCGAACCCAGCCAAAGCCCGACTCCTGCACGGAATCGACGACGCGCTCGTTGTGCCCGCCGCCCTCGTCGTCGCCACGCACAGCGACATTCCAACCGTAGGCGAATCCGCTGCTGCCGTCAGTCGATGGGGCAGTTGCGTCCGCGCCCGCCGTCCCGGTGGGAGGAACCGGGTTGGAGCCATCGGCGCCTGCCGTTGCTGCGGGTTCGTCGCCGTCGTCTGTGGTGTCAGTTTCGCTGGCTGGCGCGGTTACTTCGCTGGATGTGGCGGATGTCTCCGCGGCCGGCGTGCTGCCGGTGGCCGTCGCTGTCGGGTCATCGTCGTCTCCGCCGCAGGCCAGTAGCGCCGGCAGCAGCAGCAGCGCCGCTACGGTTACAAACGCTCTGCGAATATCGAACCGCATGAACTCTCCTGTATCCTGGATTTCAGCCGCGATTGTCGCCTGTGGGCCATTTCCGGCCAGCGCTCGCAAACGCCGGAGTATACCGAACGGACACCGTTGCCTGTCGTCCGACGCTCGTCCTGAAGAACCCAGTCCGGATTCGTAGATTATGGTTCAATCGTCACGCTCCGCGGCCGGGAACGGGAACACCGCAACCCTTCGAGAGGTCATCGAACCTCCAACGGGGTTGCGGATCCCACGCGCGATGCTGGGCTATGGCTTGATGTTGACGTTGACGCGGAACAGATTGTTCGGGTCGTACGCGCGCTTGACCTCGACCAACCGGTCGTGGTTGGCGCGGTAGGCGAGTTTGGAGAGTGTGGCGCTGTCCTCGCCGAGGCCGGCGAAGTTGAGATAGACGCCGGCTCCGGTTTCCTGCTGGAGTTCCGACCAGACGCGTCGTGTCCAGGCGATCATCTCGTCGGACTGGATCGGTTCTGACCAGGTCGCGTCAATGCTCAGATTGTAGAGAGCGGCTCGATTGCCGTAAGCGGTCGCGTCCTCTGGTACGTGGCTAATCGCGCCACCGAGGTAGCGCAGGGCGATCAGCGTCTGCGGTGTCGGCCGGCCGTGGCTGACGCGCAGGATAGCGTCGATGCCGCCGTTGTCGAGCGTGTCGAGCGTCACTGACTTCCAGTAGTACTGGAGACCGTTCGGGAAGAGCGGGTCAGAGTTGCTCTGCACCATTGCGTAAGGCGCGACGCCGCTCAGATCGCTGAGTGGTGTCGCCAGCTCGCACAGCGGCTTGAGGATGCGCTCGCCCTCGGCTGCTGGTCCGGCGTACATCCCGGCGATGAAGACGATCGGCATGCCAACCATTTCGGCCGGAACGTCCGGCAGTGGCGGCATTCCCCAGACGTAGAAGTCGGGTGTAACCTCGTCAGGCGCCTGCTCGCTGTAATCGCGCCAGCCGCGCAGAATCTGCTCGACGTCATCGAATGAATAGATCGCGCTGACAAAGGCGACCTCCGGGCCGATCGCGTGGAGGCGGAACTCGAACGAGGTGACGACGCCGAAGTTGCCGCCGCCGCCGCGCAGTCCCCAGAGCAGGTCGCTGTTCTCAGTCTCACTCGCGTGGACGACCGAGCCGTCAGCCAGGACGACTTCGGCCGCGATCAGGTTGTCGCAGGCCAGCCCGTGCTTGCGGCGAATGTAGCCCATGCCGCCAGCGAGGGTGAAACCGGCGATGCCGGTT
>JBBECJ010000099.1:0-6426 GCA_040881885.1 Thermomicrobiales bacterium
GATCGCCAGCGTCAGCGGCGTGACATCCAGCAGCAGGATGTCCTTGACCTCGCCGCCGAGGACGCCGGCCTGAATCGCCGCGCCGATCGCGACCACCTCGTCCGGGTTGATGCCCTTGTGCGGCTCCTTGCCGAAGAAGTCGGTGACCGCCTTCTGGACGGCCGGCATCCGCGTCTGACCGCCCACCAGCAGAATCTCGTCGAGCTGATCCTTGCTTAGACCGGCGTCGCGCAGGGCTGCCTCCATCGGGCCGATCGTGCGCTTGACCAGGTCGTCGACAAGCTGCTCCAGCTTCGAACGCGACATCGAGATGTTGAGGTGCTTCGGCCCGCTGGCGTCAGCCGTAATGAACGGCAGGTTGATGTCGGTCTGCTGGGTCGTTGACAACTCGATCTTGGCCTTCTCGGCGGCTTCCTTCAGGCGCTGCAGCGCCATCCGGTCCGAGCGCAGGTCGATGCCTTCCTGCTTCTTGAACTCGTCGGCCAGGTAGTCGATGATCCTCTGGTCGAAGTCGTCGCCACCGAGATGGGTGTCGCCATTCGTCGCCAGCACCTGGAAGACGCCCTCTGAGAGGTCGAGGATCGAGATGTCGTAGGTGCCGCCGCCAAGGTCGTAGACGGCCACCTTTTCGTCGGTCTTCTTGTCGAGGCCGTAGGCCAGGGCCGAGGCGGTCGGCTCGTTGATGATGCGCAGCACTTCGAGGCCGGCGATCTGGCCGGCGTCCTTGGTCGCCTGGCGCTGACTGTCATCGAAGTAGGCCGGGACCGTGATAACCGCCTTGTCGACCTTTTCGCCCAGATACGCCTCGGCGTCGGCGCGCAGCTTCTGAAGCACCATCGCCGAAATCTCGGCCGGCGTCGCCCAGTTGTCACCCAGCTTGATCTCGACGCCGCCGTGATTGCCCTGCTGGACATCGTAGGGGACGAGCTTGAAGTCGCGCTGGACGATCGGGTCGTCGAAGCGGCGCCCGATGAAACGCTTGACCGAAAAGATCGTGTTCTTCGCGTTCGTGACGGCCTGTCGTTTGGCGAAGCGGCCAACCAGCCGCTCGCCGCTCGACGAGAGCGCGACGACTGACGGCGTCAGCCGTTCGCCCTCCGTGTTCGTGATGACGGTCGGCTCGCCACCCTCGATGACGGCGACGACCGAGTTCGTCGTTCCCAGGTCAATGCC
Source organism: Thermomicrobiales bacterium (assembly GCA_040881885.1). Taxonomy (GTDB): domain Bacteria; phylum Chloroflexota; class Chloroflexia; order Thermomicrobiales; family CFX8; genus JBBECJ01. The sequence goes on from JBBECJ010000099.1 coordinate 1,174, forward strand.
AATCGTTCGTGCCATGTGGTGTGTCCCTCCTGCCGTGCCCCGCGCTACTTCCGGGGGCGTTCACTCTATTCCGTCGTGTCGTTCGAAATCGTTGTCACATTCAGTGCGCTGACCGGTCCAACCTTGACCATCGCCGGTCGCAAGACGATGTCGTTGGCGTGGTAGCCACGCTGGTACTCTTCGACGACCGTAGCAGCCACGCCATCGCTGTCGTCGACCATGACGGCCTCGTGGCGGCTTGGGTCGAACGGCTGGCCGAGACTCTCCATGACCGAGATGCCCTCGCTTTCGAGCACGCGCCACAGCTTGCGCTCCACCAGTCGAATGCCCTCCAACCACGGATTGCCTTCAATCTCGGACGGAACTGCAGCCAGCGCGCGGTCAAAGTCATCGGCGACCGGCAGCAGCTTGCGCACAAGGCCCTCGGTCGCGCGCAGGCGCTGGGTCTCGCGCTCCTGGTCAATCCGCCGCCGAAAATTGGCGAATTCGGCCTGGGAACGCTGAAGCCGATCGAGAATGTCGGCGGCGTCGACCCTGAACTGTTCGAGTTCGGCCAGCGCTCGCTCCAGCGTCGGCTGTTCGGTCTCTGCCGCTTCTGGTGTTTGTGTGTCGTCTGTCTGTGTCTGTGTCTGTGTCTCGTCCATCTGGTCCTTCTCTTGCGTCACAAGCGGCGTCCCCTCCATTCGTTCCCCGTCCACATATTCATCCGCGCTCAGGCGCTGTACAGATCGCGCATCAGATCGCTCATCAGGCGCGCCATGTAGCGCACTGACGATATCGAGCGTTCGTAGGGCATCCGGCGCGGGCCGAGGATGCCGAGCAAGCCTGTCACCTCGTTGTCAACGCCGTAGGTCGCGACCACGACGCCAAACGGCCTTAGCCCTTCAGATGCGTTCTCCTCGCCGATGAAGATCTGCAGCCCGTCGCGGTCCGAGATTTGCGGCAGCAGCTCCGACAGCAGCGATCCGCCGCGCAACAGCTCCAGCAGTTGCTGTGCAAATCGTGAACCGCCGAACTCGGGCTGCTGCAGTACGTGCTCGATGCCCTGGTAATGCACCTCAGTCCGTTCGCTCGCCTGCGTCGACTCCATCGTCGCCAGCAGGTGCTCGCCAACCAGCTTGTCGAGATCGGCCAGACCGGCGACGTTCGCGCGCAGTTCGGCGATCGTCAGATTCTGAAAGACGGCGTTGAGCCGGTCGGCGCTGGCGCTGAGTTCCTCCTGGGTGACGGCTTCCGCGACATGCAGCATCGCCTGGTGGACTGTGCTCTCCTGCGTGACCATGATCAGCAGGACGACGCGCTCCTGCAACGAGATCAACTCGAAGTGGCGCAGCCGCGAGACCGCCGTCCGTGGCGAGGTGACGACCGAAACATTTCGCGCAAACCCGGCCAGAACGCTCGCGGCCAGTTCCAGCCACGACTCAAGCTGTGTCTCGACCTGGCGGAACTGGTGCCGGATCATGATCTGGTCGTTGGCCGGCAGTGCCGAGTCGGAAGCGTATTCCTCGACATAAAAGCGATAGCCACGATCTGTCGGCACGCGGCCGGCCGACGTGTGCATCTGCTCGATGAAGCCGAGCCGCTCCAGCGCCGACATCTCATTACGGACCGTGGCCGACGAGACATTCAGCGGGTGGCGCTCAATCAGCGACTGTGAGCCCACAGCTCGCCCGCCAACCACGTACTCCTGAATGATCAGGCGCAGGATCTCGCGCTGCCTGCCTGACAGTTCGCTCTCGTCACTCATCCGCATCCACCTCTTAGCACTCTATTCAAATGAGTGCTAACAACGAGAAATGATAGCAGGTTGATACGGTTGGAGTCAAGGTTGACGTGAAGTACGTACGCCCGAATGATGAGACAGGCGCTGCTCCCGTAGGGGCCGTGGCTCCGTCCCGGCCCACGCCGTGAGGCGTTCTCTTGACGCATGGACGCTTGCGAACGACCGCAACAGATTGCGCCCGTGTGAGCAGCGCCGTGCCGTTATTGACCGGAACCGCCGATCGAGCGCACCTTGCGTAGCGCGACGATGAACAGGGACAGGCCGCCAAGCGAGAGGATGCCGGTGCAGGCGAGGAAACCGATCAACTCGTTGCGCGAGAGATCGTCGTCATCATCAATGTCGGTCTGCGAGCGTGGCGGCGTGTCGGCGCTAGTGGCGTTGCCGGTCGGCACGCTGTCGCCATCGTAGCCGAGCCAGGCCTTCCAGGCGGCGTCCAGGTCCTCGACGCTCATCCCGAGCGCGCGCTCGACAGCCTCGTCGTACGAAACTTCGTCGCGGAAGACGGCGATCAGCTCCGCCATCTCGTCCTCGCCGAGTTCCTCGATGATGAAGGTCGCGATCGAGTGGCTCTCGGCGTAAGAGAGGTAGGCCTGCTCCGGGTCGAGCGGGAAGCTCGATCCCAACGCTCGGACCGGAATCAGCCGCCCGTCATCAACGGCGTCATCGAGGATGTCCGGCAGATCGGAGTCGGGCGTCTCCTGGTTGTAGACCGCCAGCCCCTCATCAAGCCAGTTGGGCGGCGTGTTCCACGGGTTCTCGGTCGCCTGGTGCAGGATCAGGTGGCTGACCTCGTGCGGGATCATCCGCCGGATCTCGCGTCCCGCGCCCGCCCCCGGCTGGACCTGCGCGACGATCAGGTTCAGCGCCGGGTGGGCCTGGCCGCCGATCCAGTCGGCCGAGTTGGGCGGCAGCGCCCGCATGAAGTCGTCGTCGTCACCGTAGATCACGATCCGGATCGGCTCGTCGGCGGTGACGTTGAAACGCTCGGCCAGCGTCTCGATCGTCCGGTTAGCGGTGTCGAGCAGGTCGTCGGCGAAGGAATCGTCGCCCGCGTACCACCAGACGGTGACGAGCCCGTTGGTCACCGTCTCCCAGTCCGGACCGTCGTCCATGTAAAACAGCGCCTGCTCTTCGGAGTCGGTCGCGTTGCCGTCGCCGTCAAACACGCGCCAGAAGTAGAGAATGTCGATCCCCGGCGGCAGGTATTCGAACGACAGATCAACCTCGTAGTCGATCTCGACCTGCCGGCCCGGTTCGAGCTCCGGGTAGGCGGCCGACATCTCTGGATCGCCTTCCGCGCGCCAGTAGAGCTCGGCCCCCTCGATCGTGGCGGCGGACTCGACGACGGCTTCAAATGTCAGCGCCTGCCCGAACTCGGCCTCCGCGCTCATCTCGACAAACACCGCGTCGGTCTGAGCCGCCACCGGCACGGGCGCGATGGCCAGCAACAGGCCGCTCGCCGCCAGCAGTGACAGCACACACACCAGACCGGAAGGGACAAGGCACTGCCTCGCCCTGCTCGACGCCCGCGCGGCCCGACAAGGACGAGGCAGTGCCTCGCCACTACCAGAGGCGTGTGACGGCGATTCGCTATTCACCACTTGTGATCGTCTCCGCCGCGCCCTGCTCTTCGAGCTGCTGGTGCAGGTAGGCATCGACCAGCGGGTCGAGCTCGCCATCCAGGACGGCCTGGATGTTGCCGGTTGAGTAGTCGCTGCGGTGGTCGGTCACCATCGTGTACGGCTGGAGAACATAGGAGCGGATACGGCTGCCCCAACCCTCGGACACATGATCGCCCTTGATCCGCGAGCGCTCGTCGGCCTGCTCTCTCAGCTTGAGCTCGACCAGCTTCGCGCGCAAAATCTTCATGGCCGATTCGCGGTTCTGGAGCTGCGAGCGTTCGTCCTGACAGGTGACGACGATGCCGGTTGGGAAATGGGTGATCCGGATCGCCGAGGATGTTTTGTTGACGTGCTGGCCGCCGGCGCCGGACGCGCGGTAGGCGTCGATCCGGATCTCGTCGTCGCGGATCTCGACCTCGGCGTCGTCCTCGACCACCGGCAAGACCTCGACCAGCGCGAAGGCGGTGTGCCTCCGGTGAGCCGCGTCGAACGGCGAGAGGCGCACCAGCCGATGCGTGCCGGCCTCGCCCTTGCAGTAGCCGTACGCGTACGGGCCGCGCAGCTCGATCGTCGCGCTCTTGATGCCGGCCTCCTCGCCCTCGGTCCAGTCGAGAATCGTCATCCCGAAGCCGCGCTTTTCCGCCCAGCGCATGTACATCCGCGCCAGCATTTCGGCCCAGTCCTGGGCGTCGACGCCGCCAGTACCGGCATGGACGGCCAGGATCGCGTCGTGGTCGTCGTACTCGCCGGAGAGTAGCAACTGGATCTCCATCTGGTCGAGCTGACGGCCAAGCTCCTCGGTCTGGGCGATGATCTCCGCGTTCATTGCCTCGTCGCCCGGGTCGGCCAGTTCGTTCAGCTCGAGCAAGTCATCGACCTGGGCGCGCATCGCCTCCCAGCCATCGACCTGACCGCGCAGGACCGTGATCTGGCGCATGACACGCTGCGCCCGCTGGGGATCTTCCCAGAAGGCCGGGTCCACCGAGAGCGATTCGAGCTCGCCTATGTCACGCCGTTTGCCAGCGAGGTCAAAGACGCACCCCAATCTGATCGAGCCGGGCGCGGATGCTCTCAAGCGTGCTGCCGATTGTCTGTTCCATTGTGTCTGCCTTCATCGGTCTGCGAGCGACGGTTCAGCGCGACGGAAGTGTCGCGCTGATAGTTGAAGTGTAGCAAGGCGCGGGAGACGGGGCCGGGAATCGGGATTCGGGGGTAGGTGACGCTGCTCACTTTACTTGCAAGATCCGGCCTCGACAACGATTGAGTTGCTTGACCTACCCCCGAATCCCGATTCCCGATTCCCGGCCTACTCGATGTTCCGCAACTGCGGGTCAAGCGCGTCGCGCAGCCAGTCGCCGATCAGGTTGATCGAGAGCACCGTCAGCATGATCGCCAGACCCGGGATCGTCGCCAGCCACCAGGCGGTCGACAGATAGTTTCGGCCGTCCGCCAGCATGTTTCCCCAGGTCGGCCGTGACGCGCCGACGCCCAGGCCGAGGAACGACAGTCCCGCCTCGGCGATGATCGCGGCCGCAACCGCGAACGTCCCATAAACGATGACCCGCGTGACGACGTTCGGCAACAGGTGTCTGAAGAGGATCGAGCCGTCTCTGACGCCAATCGCGCGCGCCGCGACGATGTACTCCTGTGCCTTCGCCGAGAACACCGATCCACGCGTCAGGCGCGCGAACGGTACCCAGATCGCAATCGCCAGGACGATGATGACGTTGAACAAACCGCCGCCGAGTACGGCGACGATGGCGATCGCCAGCAGCAAGTATGGAAAGGCCAGGAAGATGTCACCGATCCGCATGATGATCGCGTCGAGCCAACCGCCGTAATAGCCTG